>JAKITW010000016.1 GCA_021647905.1 Desulfobacterales bacterium
CCGAAGTTGTTTCAAATTCCGCTTTTGCCGTCACGGCCGCGGCTCAGGGTCCGCTACACCGTTCGGTATAAGAAAACCCCTTTCCCGGTCCAACCTCAAACGTACGGGGTTTACCGAAACCTTACTCAGTCGCAAATAATCACGGTGCAATAACTATCGAATATCATTACCCCAAACCTGTAAGTGCTTACAGTCAGTCGTTCATGTCGAGCAGCCCAGGAAGCGGCGTAATCACCAGGGTCTGTTGCCGGTCCCGGCTGAAACGGACCATCTCCTCCCGGAGCGGCACCAGATACTCCCGGTCTCGGCCGCGGATCACCAGGATATCATGGGCCTTGGTATTGATAAGCCCGGTCACCGTGCCCAGTTCCCGCCCGTCCTCGGTTATTGCCAGAAATCCCTGAACCTCATGTTGGTAAAACTTTCCGGGTTCCAATGGCGGCAGCTCGGCCCGGTTCACCCACACCTCCAGACCGGCCAGGGCCTCGGACTCGTTCCGGCTGGTCACCCCGGCCAGGGCAAGGATCGCGTTCCGGTTCCGGCTTCTGCTGCCGAGCAGGGTAAATTCGCGGTGTTCACCGGTCTGCGGATGCCGGAGTATTATTCTGCTGTAGGACTTGAAATTATCCGGGCCGTGGATCAAGGAAGAAACCTTGAGTTCGCCCTTGATCCCCTGGGCCTTGAGCACCTTGCCCACCCGCAGGTGGTCCGGCGGGCCGGTCCCACGTCCCCGGGTCATAACCCTATTCCATGATCTCCAGCCGGGTCCGCTTGTTTCCGGCCCGGCCGGCCGCGGTCGCGGCCAGCAACGAGCGCATGGCCCGGGCCGTCCGCCCCTGCTTGCCGATAACCTTTCCCAGGTCCTCCTTGGCAACGGTCAGTTCGACCAGGACCAGGTCCTCCTGTTCCTTCTCATTGACCTGAACCGCCCCGGGCTGATCAACCAGAGCGGTGGCAATATAATCAATCAGTTCCTTCATTGATTCTCCGCTGCGTCCTATGCGGCCTCCACAGCCTCGGCCTTGCGATGTTTGCGGATCAGACTCTTTACCGTGGTGGTGGGAATGGCGCCCCTGGCCATCCAGGAATCGAGCTTCTCCCGGTTGAAAACCACCTCGGCCGGGTCCTTGAGCGGATCATAGGTGCCGACGATATCAAGGAACTTGCCGTCCCGTTTGGCCTCGACATCCGCGACCACGATACGATAAAAGGGCATTTTCTTCCGGCCCAGCCTTGTTAACCTGATCTTTACTGACATTCTTTCCGTGACCTCCTGATGGGGTTCTGCAATTGCATGGGAATGGCGCCGGACAAAGTTACCGGCCCACCTTTTGTTTTATCTCCGTCGCGACAGGCCCTTGGGCAACTTGCGGCGCTTCCTGCCGCCGACCATGGCCCCGGCCTTGCCGCGGAACTTCTTCATCATCTTCAACATCTGGGCATAGCTCTTCAGGACCTTGTTCACGTCCTGCACCGCGGTGCCGCTGCCCTTGGCGATCCGCTGCCGCCGGCTGGCATTGATCATCTGGTAATGATTGCGCTCGCGCCGGGTCATCGAATTGATGATCGCCTCGATCCGCACCAGTTCCCGTTCGTCCGGCGCAGCCACGTCCTTCATCTGCTTGATCTTGTTCAGGCCGGGGATCATCCCCATGATCTGCTCCAGGGAGCCCATCTTCTTGATCTGGCCGATCTGGTCGCGAAAATCCTCAAGGGTAAAGGTGTTCTTGCGGATCTTCCTGGCAAGCTGCTCCGCCTTTTTCTTATCAACAACTGCTTCGGCCTTTTCGATCAGGGAGAGGATATCACCCATCCCCAGGATCCGGGAGGCCAGCCGGTCCGGGTGGAACACCTCCAGGGCCCCCAGATCCTCGCCCACCCCGACGAACTTGATCGGGCAGCGGGCCACCCGCTTGATTGACAGGGCCGCGCCGCCACGGGCATCACCCTCCATCTTGGTGAGAACCACGCCGGTAATATCCAGGTCCTCGTTGAACTTGGTCGCCACATTGACCGCATCCTGGCCGGTCATCGCATCGGCCACAAAGAGGATCTCGGCCGGCTGCAGGACAGCCTTGATCCGCCGCAGCTCTTCCATCAACTCCTGGTCCAGGTGGAGACGGCCGGCGGTGTCGATGATCAGGGTATCGCATTTCACCGTTGCCGCCGCGGCCAGGGCCTCCCGGCAGATGGTCACCGGGTTGTCGCTGGCCCGGGAGGGGTGAACCCGGACCCCCAGCCGCTCGCCCAGCACCTGCAACTGATGAATAGCCGCCGGCCGATAGACATCGGCCGGGACCAGATAGGGGCTCCGGCCCTTGTCGACCAGAAACTTGGCCAGCTTGCCAGCGGTGGTGGTCTTGCCCGAGCCCTGAAGTCCGGCCAGCATCAGCACCACCGGCTGGCGGCCGTCCAGGCGCAGGGTTTCGGTCCGGCCGCCCAGGAGTTCGACCAGCTCCTCATGCACCACCTTGACCACCTGCTGGCCCGGCGACAAGCTGGCGGCAACCTCCCGGCCCACTGCCCGCCCGGCCACGGTATGGATAAACTCCTTAACCACCTTGAAGCTGACATCAGCCTCAAGCAGGGCCATCCGGACCTCGCCGAGCGCATCCTGGATATTCTCTTCAGTGAGCGTGCCGTGACCGCGCAGCTCCTTGAATACCTTTTGCAGCCGTTCCGTTAAATTCTCGAACATAAAAAAAACCGTATCCGTCGAAAACCAGGTTGATCGCCGCCTGCGAACTCGCTGCAAGCGCCCCTGGGGCATGAATTGTTTTCCACCGCAACCAGCGCCCGGATCATGCCGTTTCCGTAACCGTTCGGCAGATTATTAGCGATTCTTCGACCTTGCTGAACAACTCCATTTCCACCGGCCATTGTGACCGGAAGGCAACCGGCCGGCCGGCACACCCTGAAAAACGGGGAAGAATACCGGGATATAACCTGGATGTCAAGCCCATTCACCACCCCACCACGTTTCCCGGCGAGCGGTTTCAGCCCAGTTTTTCCAGGCAGGCGGCCAGGCCGGCCGGGCTGTCCACCTGCAGCCGCTGGTAGTTGTAATCCCGGGGCGCGATCTTTCGCAACAGCCCGCTCAAGACCGTCTTCGGCCCGACCTCGATAAAGATCCGCACCTGCCGGGTCACCAGGGAATTGATACTGTCGAACCAGCGCACCGGGCTGGCAATCTGCCGGGCCACGATATCGCGGATGGCCGCCGGGTCGGTCTCTTCGGCAGCCGTGACATTGAACAAAACCGGAACAGTCGGCCGGGCAAAGTTGATCCTGGCCATGGCAGCCCTGAAATCAGGGACCGCGTCCGCCACCAGGGGACTGTGGTTGGCCACGCTCACCTGGAGGGGAATAACCTTGGCGCCCTGTTCGGCGAACAGGGCCGCGGCCGCATCCAGGCCGGCAGGATCCCCGGAGATCACCACCTGTTTCTCGCTGTTATGATTGGCCGCGGTCACGATCCCGCGACCAGCCAGGCCGGCCAGGGCCCCGGTCACCTCGGCCATGGTCAATCCGAGCACGGCCCGCATCCCGCCGGGATGTTTCCGCCCTTCCCGCTCCATCAGCCGGCCCCGCACGGTGACCAGTTCCATGGTATCTTCAGGGGTCAGGATCCCGGCGGCGCAGAGGGCGCTGTACTCGCCGAGACTGTGACCGACAAAATAATCCGCCCGCACCCCGGCCCGGGCAAGGGCCTGCCAGCAGATGAGATTGGCCGCCGTGATCGCCGGCTGCAGATGCACGGACCGGGTCAGTTCGGACAGCGGTCCCTCCAGGCAGAGAGAGCGGAGCGGAAAACCGCTCACCGCCTCGGCCATGTCCATCAACTCCCCGGCCCGGGGATCGCTGTCCAGGAACTCCTTGACCATCCCGACGTACTGCGAGCCCTGGCCGGGAAACATCACCGCGATCTTTTTCCTCTCATTGCCCATGGGTCAATACTCCTCATCTGAAACCAGCCTGTCCGCCGGCTGTTGCTTGCCATCGAGCCAGAATCCGACCAGAAAAAGGCCTACCCCGATGGTAATGGCGGAATCGGCCAGGTTAAAGGCGGGCCAGTGGTAATCCTTAATATGGAAGTCCAGAAAATCGGTCACCGCGCCGAAGCGGAGACGATCGATCAGATTGCCCATTGCCCCGCCGGCAATCAGGCCGACCGCATAGGCAAAGATCCGGCCCGAGGCCTTGAAATGGCGATAGGAAAAGATCATCACCCCCAGGGCGATTACGGCCACCACCACGAAAAACAGCTGCCGGGCCATGGTCTGCTCGCCGCTTAAAAGGCCAAAGGCCGCCCCGGTATTGCTCACCAGCACCAGGTTAAAGAACCCGGGGATCACGATCTTCACCTCAAAGGGCTGAAAGACCGCGTGTACCCACAGCTTGGTGAGTTGGTCGGCGACCACCACCAGCACTGCCAGAGCGAACACCGCGTAATCCGTTCGAGAGAGTTTCACCATGGCCAGGGCACGCTGTCCTTATTAATAATATTCCGTCACCACGGTAACGCAACGCTGGCAGAGCAGGGGGTGAACATCGTCCCGGCCCACTGTTTCCGAACGGATCCAGCAGCGCTCGCATTTCCCGCCGTTGGCCGGCCGGACCGCCACCGCAAGCCCGGGCAACTCCTCGCTTTGGCATGCATCCGGCCCGGCGCTCTCCACCCGGCGCAGGGAAGAGACAATGGCAATCTCCTGGAGCAGGTCCCACTTGTCAGCCAGGAATCGATCCAGTTCACCGGTCACCGCCACCCGGACCTCGGCCTCCAGCGGATGGCCGATCACCTTGTCCCGACGCGCAAGCTCCAGGGCCTTGGTAATCTCGCCCCGGACCGCGAGCAGCCGCTTCCACTTGTCATCCAGTTCCTGGTCCAGGAACTGGTCGTTCTCCGGCGGGAACAGCGCGAAAAAGACCGTTTCCTCCCGGTCGGCCTGGGCCGGCAGGTGGTCCCAGACCTCGGCCGCGGTAAAGCTTGCAACCGGGGCCATCAAGCGAAGCAGGCCGTCAAGGATGGTATAGAGAACGGTCTGGGCGGACCGCCGGGCCACCGAGGCGGTGGGCGCGGTATAGAGCCGGTCCTTGATCACGTCAAGATAAAAGGCGCTCATGGTCACCCCGCAGAACTGATGCAGGCCATGGAAGACCGGATGGAAATCAAACTGCTCATAGGCGGCGATCGCCTTGCGTTTCATCAGTTCAAACCGGTGCAGGGCCCAGCGATCGATCTCCTCCAGGTCCTGGCAGGCGACCCGGTCCCGGTCCGGTTCAAAGTCAGCCAGGTTGCCGAGCAGAAAACGGATGGTGTTCCTGATCTTGCGATAGGCGTCGGACAGCTGTTTCAGGATCTCGTCGGAGATCTTGATGTCGTCGCGGTAATCCTCGCTGGCCACCCACAGCCGCAGGATCTCGGCCCCGTACTTTTTAATCACCTCTTCCGGGGCAATGACATTGCCCACGCTCTTGGACATCTTCTTGCCCTGGCCGTCGACCACGAACCCGTGGGTAAGCACCCCCCGATAGGGCGGGATATTGCGGGTGCCAACCGCGGCCAGGAGCGAACTCTGAAACCAGCCGCGGTGCTGGTCGCTGCCCTCGAGGTAGAGATCGGCCGGCGCATCAAGCTCGGGTCGCTCCTCAAGCACCGCCGCATAGCTGACCCCGGAATCGAACCAGACATCGAGGATATCCCGTTCCTGGACAAACTCGGCAGACCCGCACTGTTGGCACCGGGTATCCGGGCCGAGGAAGTCGATGGCATCGTGCCGGAACCAGGCATCCGCGCCCTCGGCGCGAAAGAGTCGGTCAATCCGGTCGATCACCGCCTGGTCGCGGAGCACTGCATTGCATTTTCTGCAGGTGAACACGGTCAGCGGCACCCCCCAGGCCCGCTGCCGGGACAGACACCAGTCGGGCCGGGACTCGACCATGCCATAGATCCGCTCCATCCCCCATCCCGGGGTCCAGGTCACCTCCTTGATCGCGGCCAGGGCCTTATTGCGAAGCCCGTTCTCCTCCATGGAGATGAACCATTGCTCCGTGGCCCGGAAAATCACCGGTTTCTTGCAGCGCCAGCAATGGGGATAGCTGTGACTGATCCCCTCCTCGTGCAGCAGCAGTCCCTTGTCGGCAAGGTCGTGGTTGATCCTGCGATTGGCCGCATGGATCTCCAGGCCGGCATAGGGGCCGGCCTCAACAGTGAAACAACCGCGGTCATCCACCGGCGACAGGATCGGCAGGTCGTACTTCAGTCCGCTCAGGTAATCGTCCCGGCCATGGCCGGGCGCGGTGTGGACACAACCCGAGCCCGCGTCCAGGGTCACATAGGGGGCAAGGATCAGGAGCGACTGCCGCGCCAGCAAGGGGTGATTGCACTTGCGCCCCTCGATCAGGCCGGCGGAAAAGGTAGCCAGAACCTCGTACTCCTCGATACCGCACCGGGAACAGACCGCTGCCACCAGTTCCTCGGCCATCAACAGGACCTCGTCAGCCACTGCCACCGCGGCGTAGGGATACCCGGGATGCAGGGCCACGGCCAGGTTGGCGGGCAGGGTCCAGGGGGTGGTGGTCCAGATCAGGGCTGCGACCTTTTTTCCGGCCAGGGCCGGGATCACCTCACCCAGGTCGTCGGCCAGGGGGAATTTCACAAAGATCGAGGGCGAACCATGGTCATGGTACTCCACCTCGGCCTCGGCCAGGGCGGTCCGGCAGGAAGAACACCAGTAGACCGGCTTCTTGCTCCTGACCACGCTGCCGGACAGGAGAAAGCGGTTGAATTCCCGGGCAATGGCCGCCTCGTAGCCATGGTTGATGGTGAGATAGGGATCGTCCCAGTCACCGAGGACCCCGAGCCGGCGGAACTCATTCTTCTGGATCTTGATCCATTTCCGGGCATATTTACGGCAGGCGTTGCGCACCCCCAGGATGCCGATTTCATGCTTCTTTTTTCCCAGTTCCTTGTCAACGTTATGCTCAATCGGCAGACCGTGGCAGTCCCAGCCCGGCACATAGGGGCAATTGAAGCCGGCCATCCGCTTGGACTTGAGAATAATATCCTTTAATATCTTGTTAAAGGCAGTGCCCAGATGAATGTTACCATTGGCATATGGCGGGCCGTCATGCAGGATATAGGCGGGCCGGCCGGCGGTATGCTCCTGGACCCTGGCGTACAGGTCTTCCTTTTCCCAGCGCGCCAGCAGCAACGGCTCCTTCTGGGGCAGGTTGGCCTTCATCTTGAACTTGGTCTGGGGCAGATTCAATGTTGCCCGGTAATCCATATATATACTCTCCCGTTACCATCGCCCGGCAAGAAATATCCCGCCGGGGGAACACTGGTGGAATTCGCTTCCAAGGCCCGCGGACAGGCCGCCAGGAGGCAACGGCGGAGCCCTGTCCGGCCCGGAAATCACGGCAAAAAAACGCAGCCGCTAACCATACCAATTAGGCTGCAAGTTGCAAGGGTAAAGTTGCAGCCCGCCGGGGCGTGAAGCCGCAATGGACGCCGCTCTTTGCATTTGACATCCTTCGGACCGGTCCCTATAGTGAAAAGGATCAGGGGCCGGTGTCTGCCGGGGGTCCACCACGCGACCCGGCCGGAACACCGGTCTGTTTTTTTCAATTTCAGTATCCGTGGCACGGAAGGAGACACACCATGTCCAAGGTCATAGCCATGGCCGGCAAGGGAGGGACCGGCAAGACCACCCTTTCGGCCCTGCTCATCCATTACCTGCTCACCACCGAACAGACCCCGGTACTGGCGGTGGATGCGGATGCCAACGCCAACCTCAACGAGTTGCTCAACCTTAAGGTGGAGATGACCCTGGGCCGGATTCGCCGGGAGCTTAAAAGCGAGATGCCGCCCAATATCACCCGGGACCAGTACATGGAGATGAAAATCCACCAGGCCCTGGTGGAGGAACGCGGCTTTGACCTGCTTGTCATGGGCCAGCCCGACGGGCCGGGCTGCTACTGCGCCGCCAACCAGTACCTGGCCATGACCATGGACCGGCTGGCGGCAAATTACCGCTACATCCTGGTTGACAACGAGGCGGGGATGGAACACCTGAGCCGGATGAACATCAATGAGATCGACGTGCTGCTCATTGTCTCCGACCCGTCGGCCCGGGGCATCCTCACCGCCCGGAGAATCGCCGAACTCACCGGTCCCCTGGGGCTGCGGATAAAAGAACAGTACCTGGTGGTCAACCGGGCTCCGGAACCGATGCCGGCCGAACTCACCGCCAAGATCAAAGAGGCGGTGGCCGCGGCTGACATGGAACTTGCCGGAACCCTGCCCGACAGCGCGGTCCTGGCCAGCCAGGAATTGAGCGGCAAGTCCTATCTTGCCCTGCCGACCGACGCCCCGGTGGTGGCTGCCGCCTTTGCCCTGTTCGAAAAAATTCTCAACTGATCCGGACGGTTCCCATCGGTCCGGCCGTTGGAAAAGGTTGACAGATCCGCTGGTTCGTAATAGAGAAAACAGGTCGTCATTCAGCATGGCCGGACCATATCGGCCGGCTTTTCACCCGGCAGCCGCCGGGAACGCCGCACTGCCCGAACATTCCGTGCATACCATGAACAAAACAATGGTGGACCTGGTCAAGGTCACAAAGATTTATCCCCCGGATGTGGCGGCCCTTGAGGATGTCAGCCTGAGCGTGGCCCAAGGGGAGATGCTTTTTCTTACCGGGATGAGCGGGGCCGGAAAATCGACCCTGTTGAAGCTGATCTGCGGCATTGAGACACCCAACAAGGGGCTGATCGAGGTGATGGACCGGGACCTTGCCAAACTCAAGCCCAGGGAGCTTCCCCGGCTGCGCCAGAAGGTGGGCATGGCCTACCAGGACTTCAAGCTGCTGCCGGACCGGACCGTGGCCCAGAATGTCGGCATGGCCATGGAGGTCTCCTATGAGAACTACCGCAACATCCGCAGCCGGGTAAAGGAACTGCTCCGGCAACTTAACCTGGGGCATAAACACGATACCCTGGCTGACAAGCTTTCCCGCGGCGAGCAGCAGCGGGTGGCCATCGCCCGGGCCGTGGCCAACTTTCCGGCCCTGGTGCTGGCCGACGAGCCCACCGGCAATCTGGATGCCACCACCACTGAACTGGTGATGACCCTGCTCAGGCAGTACAACGATGCCGGCTGCACGATCATCATCGCCACCCACGATCAGTCTATCTACCGGAACAGCGACCATCGAGTGATCGAACTCAGCCTGGGACGGATCGTCGATCAACCGGCAGGGCCGCTCAATGCCCGGGAGTCGCGATGAAATTCCTGACCCATGTCCTGACCCAGACCGGACGCAACCTGCAGAAGACCTGGGCCACCCAGTTGATGACCCTGCTCACCGTGAGTCTGTCGGTGCTGATATTCGCCTTCTTCTTCCTGATCTATACCAATGTGATCAAGGCCGGAGAGCGGCTGGGCGATCATCTCCGGCTCACCATCTATCTGGACGAGGAACCGGGCCCGGAGATGCGGGTCCTGTTGACAAAAAAAATCACCGACTTCAACGAGGTGGAGAAGATCAAGTTCACCTCCCGGGCCCAGGCCTTCAAGCGACTCTCCACTCAACTTGGCGACGATCAGGAGGTGCTGGCCGACATGGACCCCTCCTTTCTGCCGCCCTCCATCGAGATTTACCCGAAAAAGGACCTCAACAGCCTGGCCCGGATCAAGGCGTTTTCCGACTATCTCGAAACCCTGCCGGGCGCCACCAAGGTCCAGTACGGGCATGGCTGGGTGGAGCGGTTTCACTATTT
The DNA here is from genome assembly GCA_021647905.1 of Desulfobacterales bacterium. Taxonomy (NCBI): domain Bacteria; kingdom Pseudomonadati; phylum Thermodesulfobacteriota; class Desulfobacteria; order Desulfobacterales; species Desulfobacterales bacterium. Next base: position 9,781 of record JAKITW010000016.1, read on the forward strand.
CACCAAGCTGGTCCGGGTCATCGTCCTGTTGAGCGGGATTCTGCTGATCCTGACCACGACCTTCATGGTGGCCTACACCATCCGCCTGGCCGTGATGAACCGGCAGGCGGAGCTTGAGATCCTCAGGCTGCTGGGGGCCACCAACAGCTATATCCGAGCCCCGTTCCTGCTGGAGGGGCTGCTCCAGGGGCTGCTCGGTTCGGCCCTGGGGATTTTCCTGCTGCTCATGCTCTTCCGCTGGATCAAGATGTTGTTTACCGGAGAAGGCTTTCTGAACCTGTTCGAATTTTCCTTTTTCCCGCCGCTCACCACCGGAATCATTATGGCCGCGAGCATACTGCTCTGCACCGTGGGCAGCCTCTCGGCCATGCGGAAATTCATGCGCATATAAAATGAACAACAACGCTTTCGGGAAATCGCAGCCCATTGGTACCCGGGCACCATCCAGCAAAGCAAAACAGGGCCGGAGATGTCGGCCGGCCCCCCTCCTTATGGCCGTGCTGCTGGCCGTAATTGTCTGCGCCTCCCCCCTGCCGATCGAGGCGACCGGGCCCCGGCTCGCCATTAAGCCGCCGCAGGCAGAGATCAAGGTCAACAATAAAAGAATCCAGCGACTGCAGGAAGGAATCATCGAGCAGAAGCTCAACATCCTTAACTCCCGGAAAAAGGAACGCGACGTTTTAAACGAACTGGCGGAAATCAACAACCGGTTGCTGAAACAGCGGCAACGGTTGGCAAGGATCAAGCATGAATATATTATTCGGGAACAACAGTTGGACGCGGACCAAAAAAAACTGGTCCGGATAACCGTGGAACATGAAGCCTTCAAACCCCACGTGGAAAAACGGCTGGCCGCCTATTACCAGACCGGTACGGTCAGCATGGTGAATGTCCTGTTTTCCAGCCGCAGCCTGCCGGATATGCTCGACCTGCGGGAATCCTTTCGCCGCCTCCTGCAACATGACCGCAACGCCATAAGAAACTACCGGGCCACCGTTGCCGAACTGGAACAGACCCGCCGGGTCCATACCCGGGAACGGGAAAAGCTGATCGCGATAATGGAACAGGTCCGCCGGGAGGAACAGAGCCTGGCCGACACCCAGGCGGCCCGGCAAAGGCTGCTCAAACGAATCGGCACGGAAAAGGCTCTGTATCAACAGGCCGCGGCAGAGATCAAAAAGGCGGCCACCGAACTGGCCGACACCCTGCGGGAGCTGAGAATGCGAGCCACCCCGGTGCTGGCCGCCGCCGCGCCGGCCCCTGTCCGACCCTTGGCGGCCAGGCCCGAAGCAACGGCAAACGACCGCTCCTTTGCCGGCCACAAGGGCCGGCTCGCGCCGCCGGTGGCCGGCATTCTCCTGCCCCGCTCCCGCAGGAACAGTTCCGGCAAACTGGTCGAAACTCCGGGAATCGACATCCAGATCCCGGCCGGGACCCCGGTCAAGGCGATCTATGCCGGCCGGGTTATCACCTCGGCCCGGCTCAAGAACTATGGCAACCTGCTTATCATTGATCACGGCCACCAGTACTACTCGGTTATTTCCCGGGCCGCCCGGTTTTACAAGAAAGAGGGGCAGCTGGTAAAAAAAGGCGAGATTATCGGGCAGACCGGGCCGGACACCGCCCGACCCGGCCATGGCCTGCATTTCGAACTGCGGCACGGCGTCAACCCTGTCGACCCCCTGGAATGGCTCAATACCTCCACCCTCACCGGACGGTCCTCTCGCTGACAATATTCTGTTGATAGGACAGCACCCGCCGTGCTAAGTATAGCGAAGTTACTGAGTTATTAGTTATGCCCCGGGTCACCGGCAAACCGACAAAAGGATCCCCCATGAACCGAAAAAGAAGTCTGAACGGCAGAAACACCCTGATATTGCTGGTTGCCTGCCTGTCCTTTCTCCTCCCCTCCCCGGCCGCTTCCGCCGAAAAAACCGGTAATCTTCAGGAGACCTACAAGAGCCTGGAGATCTTTTCCAACGTGTTGAGCGAAATCCAGAAGAACTATGTGGAAGAGGTCGACACCAAGGAGGTGATCAAGGGGGCGATCAATGGAATGCTGGCGGCCCTGGACCCCCATTCCTCCTTCATGTCTCCCGAGGATTTCAAAGAGATGCGGATGGAGACCAAGGGCAGCTTCTCAGGGATCGGCATTGAAATCACCATGAAGGACGGGGTCCTGTCCGTGGTGTCCCCCATTGAGGGCACGCCCGCCTTTAAGGCCGGAATCAAGGCCGGTGACATGATTGTTAAAATCGAGGGTGAAACCACCAAGGGGATGACCCTGATGGATGCGGTAAAAAAACTGCGCGGCCCCAAGGGTACCGAGGTGACCATCTCGATCCTGCGCCGGAACTGGACCGATATCAAGGAGTTCACCCTGGTCCGGGACGTGATCCCCCTGCACAGCGTCAAGGCCAAGATGCTTGAGCCGGGCTTCGCCTATATCCGGATCACCAACTTCCAGGCCCAGACGGCCCGGGACCTGAAAAAGGAACTAAAGGACCTCACCGGTCAGGAGGATATCACTGGTCTTATTCTTGACCTGCGCAACAATCCCGGCGGGCTGCTCGACCAGTCGATCAAGGTGGCGGACTTTTTCCTTGAAAAAGGAATAATCGTTTCCACCCGCGGACGGCTGGAGGACCAGAACATGGAATACCGAGCCCACGCCGGGGGAGATAATTACCACTTCCCGCTGGTGGTCCTGGTCAACGGCGGTTCGGCAAGTGCTTCGGAAATCGTGGCCGGCGCCCTGCAGGACCAGCGCCGGGCCCTGATCCTCGGCACCCAGACCTTTGGCAAGGGCTCGGTACAGACAATCGTGCCGATGAACGACGGCTCTGGACTGCGCCTGACCACGGCCCGCTATTATACCCCCGACGGCACCTCCATCCAGGCCAAGGGCATCACCCCGGATATCGTGGTTCCGTTCAAAACTCCGCCGACCGGTGACCAGGCTGAAGCCGGTCATGAAAACAGAAAAATTGTACGGGAAAAGGACCTGCGCCACCACCTGAAGAACGGCGACGAATCAAAGAAAACCGACCGGCAGGTGGTGGAAGAGAAAGGCGAAAAAAGCAACAAGGATGATCAGGCCGCTGAGATCAAAAAAGAGCTGGCCCGGGACAATCAGTTGAACACCGCCCTGCTCATCCTCAAGGGCCTGAACATGATGGACCGCGGAACAACGGAATAACAGAGGGCGGTATCGGACTGACAGGACATATCCGACCTATGACCTATGGCTCGCGTTTCGCGAGCGATGTTACTGGCCACTGCCTACCCTCCTCTGTCTTTTGTCCTCCGTCCTCTGTCTTCTGTCCTCTGTCCTCCGTCCTCTGTCCCTCAAAATCCCAGCTCTTTCAGAAACCGCATGTTCCGGCTCCAGTTCTTCCGGACCTTGACCCACAGCTTGAGCAACACCCGCTGGTCGAGCAGGGTTTCGATATCCGCCCGGGCAGTACTGCCGATCTTGCCGAGTTTGGTCCCCTTCCTGCCGATGATGATCGCCTTCTGGGAGCCCTTTTCCACATAGATGGTGGCATGGATGGTGACCAGGCCGCGCTGTTCGTCCTCCTTGAAACTGTCGACCAGCACTGCGGTGGAATAGGGCACCTCCTGCCCGGTGAGCAGAAAAATCTTTTCCCGGATGATCTCGGCGACAATGAACCGTTCGGTGCTGTCGGTGGGAATATCCTCGGGATAGAGGCGCGGCCCGGACGGCAGGAGGCGGATAATCTCCTTGACCAGAATATCGGTGCCGTTGTTGTTCAGGGCCGAGATGGGCACAATGGCGGCAAAAGGATATACCGCCTGGTACATCTTGATCAGGGGGAGGAGCTGCTCCTTGTCCAGCAGATCGATCTTGTTGAGTCCGAGGATCGCCGGCCGTTTGCTTCCGGCAAGATAGTTTATCGCCTTTTTCTGTTTTTCCGGGAGCGGCAGGGATACATCCGCTAAAAAGAGGATCACCTCCACCTCGGTCAGGGTGGACAGGGCGATCTTGACCATCTCCTCGTTCAAGGGCTGCCGGGCCTGGTGCAACCCCGGGGTGTCAAGCAGGATGATCTGGTATTCCGGAGCGTTCATGATCCCCAGAATCCGGTTGCGGGTGGTCTGGGGCTTGGGGGTGACAATGGATATCTTCTGCTCAAGCAGGGTATTCATCAGGGTGGACTTGCCCGCGTTGGGCGGCCCGACAATGGCCACCATCCCTGTCCTGCACTGCTGTTCGTTGTTCTCCGAATGCATATTCCCGCTCTGTTTGATTTTTTGTAACCGTTCACCGGGGGTACGGATTTACGGTAATCTCATGCCCGTAAGCGGTTACCAGTGGCTTAGATTCGTTCATTTGGGACTGCGAAGCATACTGGTGCTATTCGAGCAGGCCGAAATGGGCGAAGATGAGGTGCTGGTGAACGCTTACGATTTTTTTTCGGTTGCCCATCATACCCGATGTGGGGCCGGGCAGCAGTGTAAAAATGATGACAAATCACCAGAGACCTGGTAGATGATCCATCTCCCGACGGTAAACGCTTACCGGCCGGTGGGTTCCGTAAATCTGTAGCCCCTGGGGAACGGTTACTCCCGACGTACGGAGTTCGGGTTTTCTCCTGAAGATCACTACTTGCAGGTAACTGATCCCGGGGCAACCACCCAGTTGAAATTACAACGAAAAACCTGCACACTTGAAGAGCACGCCTGTCCCATGAGTCTGCACGGAAAACTGATCGAATATCTTGCCGAGGGCCGGATTCTCTGCGCCCTGGTCCATGAAGATTCCGGAAAACGGTTACGGATCTTCAGCCAGAACGGCAGGGAACTCAATCTGCCCCACTCCCGGGTGATCCATCACTCCCGGACATCCTATCCCCTGACCCTCTCCCGGGAAGAGGAGATCGCGCTGCTCAAGGATGTTGCCGCCACCCGGCAGGCCCTGGCCGCGACCGTTGATCTGAAAGAGCTGTGGGAACTTGTTGTTGACGAGCCCACCAATGTCTTTACCGCCTCCTTCCTGGCCGGGCTCTCCTTTGGCCATGATCCCGACGACGACCATGGGGCCGCGGTTGTTCGCGGTGTCCTTGGCGACAAACTCTTTTTCAAATATAAACAGGGCAATATCATCGCCCATCCCCCCGGGGTGGTGGAACAACTGCGCCAGCGCCGGGAAAAGGAAAAAGAGCAGGAAACCCTGCTGATTGACGGGGCACGGGAGCTGAAGCGGATATGGGCCGGCGACAGCCCCGGGGAATGGCCCGGGCAAAAAAAATACCTTGACCTGGTGCGGGACTATTATCTGCACGGTTCCGAGGTCCCGGAACACGCGCTGGCCCGGAATCTTTTAAAAAAAGCAGGCCTCACCGGGCCCCACGACGCCTTCCATCTGCTGGTCAAGGCCGATGTCTGGGACCAGGACGAAAATATCCCCCTGCTCCGTCAGGGACTTGAGGTGGACTTTGAGGCAGCGGCATTGGACCAGGCCGCGGCCATGGTCCCGCCCCCGGTCGAGGAGCTTCTTGCCGAGGGGCGCCAGGATCTCCGCGACCTGGAGCTGCTCACCGTTGACGGACCCGCCACCCGGGATTTTGACGATGCGCTCCACCTTGAAAAAAGGGGTAACGACTACCTGGTCGGCATCCATATCACCGACGTGGCCGCCCTGGTCAGGCCGGGGACCCCCCTTTTCGAGGCGGCCCGGACCCGGGTAACCTCGCTCTACTTTCCCGACCGCCAGATCCCGATGCTGCCGTCCGGACTTTCGGAAGACCTCTGCAGCCTGCGGGCCGGCCAACCCCGCGCGGCGATGAGTTTCATGGTCCGGATCTCCGCAACCGGCGAAATCCTGGATTTCGATGTGAAGCCCAGCGTGGTAACAGTGAAACGACAGTTGCACTATGCTGAGGCCGACCGCCTGGTAGAGACGGATGAGACCCTGGCCGGGCTCCACCGGCTCGCCCGACAACTGCGGCGGCAACGACTGGAGGCCGGGGCCCTGCTTCTGCCCTTTCCGGACGTCAACATCCGGATCACACCTGACAAGGAGATCGAGATCACCCTGGCCGAAGTCGATACCCCGGGCAGGATGCTGGTGGCCGAGTTCATGATCCTGGCCAACACCCTGGGGGCCCAGTATATCGCCGAACGGGAGGCCCCGGGACTTTTCCGGTCACAGCCCCGGCCCCGCCAGCGGTTGGTCCAAGGGGAGGACAAGGACCTTTTCCTCAACACCCGGCAGCGGAAAAAACTCGCGCCAGGTTCCCTGTCAACCGTGCCCAGGGCGCACAGCGGTCTCGGGGTATCGCAATACACCACCCTCACCTCTCCCATCCGCCGCCTGTTGGATCTGGTCATGCAGATTCAACTTCAACACCTGGCCATGGGCAAGGGGGTCTTCTTCTCCAAAAGCGAGATAAAGGAGTTCGTCCACATCATCCTCAACACCCAGACCAGGGTAAACGGGGTAAAGTTTCTCCGCCACCGCTATTGGCTGCTCAAGCACCTCGAATCACGCACAGGCGAGGCGTTCCCAGCCATCATCATTGACAAGGGACAGCGCCGCGCCCATATCCTGGTAAAGGATTTTCTCCTTGACGCGGATCTGCCCAATTCCCAGGTCGCCGCCTTTGCAGCCGGGGAAACCATCATGGTCCGGATCACCAAGGCCGATGCCCTGGCCAATGTTCTTGTACTGGAACCCACGCACTAACCAGCATGGCTGGACCATGATTTTGGGTCCGCAGCCACAACAAACTATGAAAATATCCCCGGACAGCGAGTTTCGTCCGGCACGACTTTCATATAACCAGCATGGCTGGACCATGATTTTGGGTCCGCAGCCACAACAAACTATGAAAATATCCCCGGACAGCGAGTTTCGTCCGGCACGACTTTCATATAACCCAGCATGGCTGGACCATAACTTCTGGGCCGCGGCCACAATCAAACAATAAAAGACGTCACTCCGGCATGGCAAGGCCGGCCTTTTCCCTGCCCCACTTTGCGCCCCGGCCTGGAACGCCCCCCTTCCCCGTAAGGTTTCGGTAAACCCCGTACGTTTGAGGTTGGACCGGGAAAGGGGTTTTCTTATACCGAACGGTGTAGCGGACCCTGAGCCGCAGCCGTGACGGCAAAAGCGGAAATTGAAACAACTTCGGCAGGATATGCTTATGGCTTCCGAATCGCCGCCGCGGCGAAGCGAGTTCCTGTTTGATAGCCTGGTTATGAACAGCCGGCCCTTCTCAATGGAGCGGCCGTTGGTAGAAGAAGACCCCTTTCCCGACAGGAGGGGGGGTACTGAATGTTTACCCTTCCCCCAACACCATCATGGCCGTAGCTCATTTAATTTATATCTCTTTCAGGAAAGCATATTTTCCGTTTCCGCCTGGCAAAAGATATCTGCAACCGTCCGTTTCAACCCCGCGCAACCATGCCCCCATTGACGGATGGCAGCAGCCACCTTTTCCAGCAACAGCCGCCCCTCCCCTTGCCCAGGGAAACAATACCATATATAGCAGTGCAACACGGGTGATGCCACCATATGTAGAGTGCATGCCCGGCACATAAAAAAAACAACTATTCCCCGGGACATCGGCCCGGGTTTTTTCCCTTGACAGGAGCGGGCAGGTTCTATAAAAAAAGGGGAACAAAGTGGTACAAAGTGGTGATAAAGGGAAATCCGGGGAGACAAAGGGATGGCCGACAGCGGGACTTCAACGGAAAACCGCTTCCGCAGCAGGTCCGAACACACCATTGACGGCAAGGGCAGGCTCAACATCCCGGCCCGTTTCCGGGAGGTACTGCACCGCCAATATGGCGACAAGTTGATCATCACCAACTGGCATAAATGCCTCAAGGCCTATCCCGGCGAAGTATGGGAGGCAATCGAGGCCACCCTGCTCAACCAGGGCAAAAAACAGCCGGGCATGGTTGAATTTATTCGCTATGTCATCTCCGGGGTGACCGAATGTCCGGTGGACAAACAGGGCCGGATTCTGCTCCCCGCCACCCTGCGGGTTGACTTTGCAATCAAACGGGAAGTGATGCTGAACGGCATGCTCGATCATTTTGAGATATGGAACAAGGCGGCCTGGGACACGGAAACCAAAAAGACCCGCGAAAACTTCCAGAATTTTGAAAGCAGTCTGTCCACCCTGGGTATTCTCTAAAGGCTCTTAGCCACGGAATCCGGAGTCCCGCCCGCCCGCCGGCATGGCGGTTGCGAAAAAAGGCTTTTTTCCGACCAGCCACTGACTGGAAAAAGGGATGCCCGTGAAACAGGCCCTGCACCCTGCCGAAATCCATCGTCCCGTTCTGCCGGAAGAGATAATCCGCTTCCTGGCCCCCCGGGACAAGGGGGTATATGTGGACGCCACCCTGGGACTTGGCGGACATACCGAACGGATCCTGGCCGGGTCGGCGCCCGCCGGCCGGGTGATCGCCTTTGACTGGGACCTCCGGGCGATTAATCTGGCCAGGGAGCGATTGGCGCCTTTCAGGGACCGGCTGACCTTTGTTCATCGCAGTTATGCTGAAATCGAACCGGGCCTGGCCGAGGCCGGAGTGACCAGGGTTGACGGGATACTGCTCGACCTGGGTCTCTCATCCCTGCAGCTCGACTCCAGTGCCGAGGAGGTGGGCCGCGGTTTCAGCTTCCAGCGAGGAGAACCCCTCGATATGCGGATGGACCAGCGCACCACCCGGACCGCGGCCGAGTTGATCAACAACGCAACCGAGCAGGAACTGGCGGATATCTTTTACTACTACGGCGAGGAGAAACAGGCCCGGCGGATTGCGGCCCATCTTGTCAAAGCGAGAAAGAAAAACCGGTTCGAAACCACGGACCAACTGGCGGAACTGGTGGCCCGGGCAATACCCAGACGTTTTCATCCCCACAGGATCCATGTTGCCACCCGGGTCTTCCAGGCCGTCAGGATCGCGGTCAACCAGGAGCTGGAGAACCTTGCCACCCTGTTGAAAAAAGCGCCGGCCCTGCTCAACCCGGGGGCCAGACTATGCATCATCTCGTTTCACTCCCTGGAGGACCGCCTGGTAAAATGGGGGTTCCGCAACGACCCCTGCTGGGAGATCCTCACCCGGAAGCCGGTGCTTCCGGGCCGGGATGAGGCCCGGGACAATCCCCGCTCCAGGAGCGCCAAGCTGCGGGTCGCGGCGCTGCGACCAAGGAAGGAGGGACCATGATCAAGGATTATTCCGACCGCTGTCCGAACGGTTCCGGCAGGAACGGCCGCCGGCCCGGACAGATTATCGCCCGCCGGTCCCCGGCCGCGGCCGACGGCCGCCTGATGCTCAAGACCATCGGGGTGCTGGTGGTGCTCACCCTCGGCCTTGGTGTCGGATCAACGGTTTACTACGGGCTGCGGATCCGGAGCGCCCTTGATCAGATTGGCCACCAGGCAGAACTCAATACAAAACTTGTTACCCGCAACCGGGAACTCATCGCCCACCGGGACCGGCTGTTGACCCGGGAAAACATTGAAAAGGCGGCCGCCGGGCTGGGCCTCTTTCCGCCATCGCCCGGCCAGCTCCGCCGGCCATGATGCAACGGGATGAAAAAAACAAAACCTGACCCCAGACATCCACGCCAGAAGAGACATAAGCTACGGGGAGCAGTCGCCGGAACGGCGGCTTTTGTTGTTTTTTTGGCCCTGGCAATTGCCGGTCACGACAAGGGATTTGCCATCCCCTTCACCCTTTTCTCAAAAAACAATCCCCAGCCGGAAGCAGCCGTGCTTGAACTGCAACTGCCCGAGCAGGAACGGGGTAATATCTATGACCGGAACTACCGGTTGCTGGCCGGCAGTTACCGGACAACGGCCATCTATGCCCGGCCCCTGGAGATTGTTGACCTGGTCCTGGCAGCGGAAAAAATCGCCCCGCTGTTGGGATTGAGCGAAAAAGAGCTGCTCATCACCCTGAAGTCGGAGCGGGCCTTTGTCTGGCTCGGCCGCCGGATTTCGCCGGACATGGCAACGCGGATCGCGGCCCTTGACCTGGCCGGCATCTATCCGGTCGAGGAAATGAACCGCGTCTATCCCCATCGGACCGTGGCAGCCCATACCCTGGGGTTTGTCAGCAAGAACCAGGGGCTGGACGGGGTCGAGTTCTACTACGACACCCTTCTCCGCGGCGGCCGGCTCAAGGATCTCAAGTTGCCGCTCCGGCTGGAGCCCGCGGATATTGAGACCCTGGCGGACAAGGGCGGCCACCTGGTCCTTACCCTTGATCTTGAAAGCCAGAAAATACTCGAGGCGCGGTTGGCCAGCCTGATCGAAAAATCCGGGGCCCTAAGCGGCGCCGGACTGGTAATGGACCCGGAAACCGGGGCCATCCTGGCCATGGCCAGCCTGCCCGGCTTTGATCCCAACCGTTTCTGGGACTTCACCAGCAGACAGCGGCGCAACCGGACGCTGGAGGCCGCCTTTCCCCTGATTGCCGACAAGGTCAGGCCGGACCGGGACAGGGCCGCGGCCGGCAGGAACGCCCAGACCACGGCCACAAGACCGCTGTTACTCCTCCCGGCCGGGAAAAAAACAAGGCTCCGGCCGGGCCGGTCCCTCAGCCTGGAGATTGATAATCCCCTGTTTGAAATGGACCGCTACTTTATCACCGCTCCTGTTTTCAGGGTAGACCTGCCCAGGGGCGCGGGCCTTTCCTCCGCCCCATCTCCTCCAACAGCCAGCAGCCGGCCCCTTGACCTCTCGCCGACAACGGCAAGTCCGTTGGAGCTGCTGAGCGCTTTTGTCTCCCTGGTCAACCAGGGGCAGGGGGTCACCCCCCACCTGCTGTCCGGAATCCTCGCGCCTGAAAGCAAACGGGTGCTGACCGCCCTCCCCCCCGGCCGGGCCGTTTCCCTGCTCGATCCGGCAACCAGGGAGAGGCTCTGGCAGGAAATGGCGGTCATCGGCACCCCGGGGCCTGATAATTCGCTCCTGTTCGAGGAACTTGATTCCAACCCCTCGGCCGGGCTGGCCCACGGCCTCCTCCTGGGGATCGCGCCACAACAGAAACCCGAGCTGGCCCTGTTGCTTCTGGTGAACTTCGCCCGAGCCGACAAGACCTCCGGCGATTCGCTCAGATCATTGCTGGACCAGGCCGGCCGCGGGATCGTTCCCCGGCTGCTCAGCCGGGCCCGGGTCGCCCGGCCGGAACTGCCCCCTGATTTCTGGCGCCGGGATCAGCAACCGGTTCTTGATCTGGCCGGCCGGGCCGGGCGACCGGAACAGGAAGAACCAGGCCCGGGACCGGAAAAACAGCAGTTCACCATGCCGCTGGTAAACGGCAAGAGCCTGCGTTGCGGGCTGCAGGCCATCCAGGATATCGGGGCCCGGGTAAAGGTCATCGGCTCCGGACTGATCGTGGCCCAGCATCCCCGGGCCGGCGCCCTGATCAGCAAGGGAGAACTCTGTATCCTGAAACTCGAGGCCCGGGCAAGGGACTGAAACCAATGGCCGCGACGATCAGCAAAAATCTGGGCCAGCTGCTGCGGGATCTGCGTCCGGATCTGGACCGGGAACAGCAGAAGATCGTTGTCACCGGGATCAGCGCGGATTCACGCGCTGTCGGGCCGGGCGATCTGTTTATCGCAACGGCCGGACAGACCGTGGACAGCCACGACTATATCAGCGCTGCCATTGACCAGGGCTGCGCGGCAGTGGTGGTTGAAGCCGGCCGCCCTGTTCCGGAGCCGCTGGCCCGGAAGGGACCGCCCCTGGTAGAGGTTGCCGACAGCCGCGGCGCGGTTGCGCGGATCGCGGCCGCCTTTTACGGCCATCCGGCCCATGGAATGCGGATGATCGGGATCACCGGCACCAACGGCAAGACCACGGTCACCTACCTGGCTGAATCGATTATCCGGGCCAGGGGCGGCAGACCCGGGGTAATCGGCACCATCAACTACCGCTATGACGACCGGGCCGGCAAGCAGATGCTGGTGCCGGCCCCGCTCACCACCCCGGAGCCGGTGTTCCTCCAGAAGCTGCTCCACCAGATGGCCGCGGCCGGAGTGACCCATCTGATCATGGAGACATCTTCCCATGGCCTGGCCCAGGGCAGGTTGGCTGGAATCTTTTTTGATATCGCGGTATTTACCAACCTGAGCCGCGACCACCTTGATTTTCACCGGGATATGGACGATTATTTTGCCAGCAAAAAACGACTGTTCCAGGAACAGCTGAAACCAAAAGGACGGGCGGTGATTGTCCAAGAAAAGGCCGCGACCTTGCCGGCCGAGGCCTGGGGCCGGAGGCTGGCCGCCGAACTCCCCGGCCGGCAACTGCTCACCTGCGGCCAGGACCCGGACAATCTTATCCATCCCTTGCGCTTTGCCTGCGACCTCTCGGGAATCCGGGCCGAACTGGCCACCCCGCGCGGCCGGATCAAGATCCACTCCGCCCTGGTCGGAGAGTTCAATCTCAACAACATCCTGGCGGCAACGGGAATCGGCCTGGCCCTGGATATTGTTCCGGAAACCATTGCCCGGGGCCTTGATCAGGCCCGGACCATACCCGGCCGGCTGGAACGGATCTACCCGGATCATCCCCTGAAAAGGGCGCCCACCGTGCTGGTCGACTTTGCCCATACCCCGGATGCGCTGGACAACGTTCTCTCCGCCCTGAAACAACTCAAGCCGGAGCGGTTGTTCTGCGTCTTCGGCTGCGGCGGCGACCGGGACCCGGGCAAGCGGGAGTTGATGGGTGAAACAGCCGGTCTTCTTGCCGACGTGGTTATCGCCACCTCGGACAATCCGCGCTCCGAGGAACCGGCCGCAATCCTTGATGCGGTGCTCGCCGGGATCAAACGTACCGGCAGAGCCCGGCTGCAGCCAGATACGCTCGACCTTCCAGGGGCCAGGGGGTATATGGTGATCGTCTCCCGCCGGCAGGCGATCCGTGTCGCCGTCTCCCATGCCGGACCGAACGACCTGGTCCTGGTCAGCGGCAAGGGCCATGAGACCTGCCAACTCCGCGGCAAGACCAGAAAATTCTTCAGCGACCGGATCGAGGCGGAGAAACAGCTGGCCTGTCTGTACGGCCCCGGCCCGGCCTGGTCCCTTGAACAGGTGACCGCGGCCACCCGCGGCAGGGTCATGGGTAAAGAAAATCTGCACACCGACCGCTTTTCCGGGGTATCCACCGATACCCGCACCCTGCAACCCGGCAATCTGTTCGTGGGTCTGAACGGCCCTAATTTCATTGGCCGCGACTTTGCCGATACCGCGGTACAAAAGGGCGCCGCCGCCCTGCTCCTTGATCAACCGCCGGCCGGGCCGGCTGCCGCGTCCTCCTGGTCCGAGGTGCCGGTGATCCTGGTGGACGACACCCTGGAGGCCCTGGGCAACCTGGCCGCGGCCCACCGGGCCCGGCTCGGCAATTTAAAGGTCCTGGCCATCACCGGCAGTTCCGGCAAGACCACGGTCAAGGAGATGACCGCGGCCATCCTGGCCAGAACCCTGCCCACCCTGAAGAGCGAGGGTAACTTCAACAACCTGATCGGCCTGCCGCTCACCCTGCTCCAGGCCACGGCCGACCACCGGATCGCGGTGCTGGAGATGGGCATGAACCGGCCCGGCGAACTGGCCCGGCTGGCGGAGATCGCCGCACCGGACTTAAGCTGCATCACCAATATCCAGGAGGCCCATCTTGCCGGGCTCGGCAGCATCAACGGGGTGGCCCGGGCCAAGGGCGAGCTTTTCGCGGGCAGTAAAAGCTCCGCCATCCTGGCGGTCAATCTTGACGACCAGCGGGTACGGAAACTGGCCCGGCCGCAGAAACAAAAAAAAATCACCTATGCGGCCACCCCGGCCGGCCGCAGATACAAACCACTGATCAGGGCCACCCGGATCAGCAACCTGGGCCAGGCCGGCACCGCCTTTACCCTGCATATCAGCGGCAAGCACCGCCGGGTCCGGCTGTCAAGCCCGGGCCGCCACAATGTCGGCAATGCGCTCGCCGCGGCAGCCCTGGCCCATGGCGCCGGAACATCCCTGCCGTCAATCGTTGCCGGACTGGAGAGCTACACCCCCCTTGCCAAGCGGGCCGAGATCGTCACCCTGCCGAACGGGATCAAGATAATCAACGACACCTACAACGCCAACCCCGCCTCCATGAACGCGGCCCTGCGCACCCTGCGGGACATCCGCCAACAGGGAAAAACCGTGGCCGTGCTCGGTGAGATGCTGGAACTGGGCAGATACAGTGATGACGCCCACCGGACCCTCGGCACGGCCGCGGCAGAGCTGCCCTGCGACTTTGTCGCCGCAATCGGCGAACATGCCGGAATCCTGGTCAAAGCGGCCCGGAGCAAGGGAATGGCCGCGGACCAGGCCCGAAGTTTCAGCGATAAACAAAAATTATGCGCCTGGCTGGCCGGACTGATTACTGCCGGCAGGCTGACCAGCAACGACTGGATCTTGATCAAGGGCTCCCGCGGCATGCGGATGGAAACCGTTATCAAAGAACTGCAGCAGTGTGGCTTGACCACACGGCAAAGGACCCTGAACTGATGCTCTACCACTTTCTCTATCCCCTAAGCACGGTGTTCAGCGGCTTTAACGTGTTCCGCTACATCACCTTCCGCAGCATCGGCGCGGCGGTGACCGCCTTTTTGATCATGCTTTTCCTGAGCCCCCGCTTCATCCGCTATCTCCGCCACCGTCAGCTCGGCCAGGTGGTCCGCAGCGATGGGCCGGAGACCCATTTCAACAAGCAGGGCATCCCCACCATGGGCGGCCTGCTGATCCTCTTCACCATTGTCAACTCCACCCTGCTCTGGGTCAATCTGGCCAACAGCTATGTCTGGCTTATTTTATTGATCACCCTCTGGTTCGGGGTGATCGGCGCAATGGACGATTTCCGCAAGATCAGCAGGAAGAACAGCCAGGGGCTGAGCGCCCGCAACAAGATGCTCCTGCAGATAAGCGGCGCCGCGGTGGTGGGCCTGTTTCTCTATACCCATCCGGGATTTGACAGCCGCTTAAGCTTTCCCTTTCTCAAAAACGTCAATCCCGACCTCGGGCTCTGGTACATCCCCTTTGCGATGCTGGTCATTGTCGGGGCCTCCAATGCGGTCAACCTCACCGACGGGCTGGACGGACTGGTATCCGGGCCCACGGTGATCACCAGCAGCGTCTATGTTATCTTTGCCTACCTGGCCGGCCACGCGGTGTTGGCCGATTATCTGAATATCTCCGCCGTGCCCGGCGCCGGCGAGGTGGCGGTTTTCTGCAGTGCGATCACCGGCGCCTGCCTGGGCTTTCTCTGGTTCAACTGCCATCCGGCCCAGATCTTCATGGGCGACGTCGGCTCCCTGCCCCTGGGCGCGGCCCTGGGCACCGTGGCGGTGATCACCAAGCAGGAGATCCTGCTGGCCATTGTCGGCGGGGTCTTTGTAATGGAGGCCCTGTCGGTGATTCTCCAGGTCGGTTTTTTTAAACTCTCCGGCGGCAGACGGATCTTTCTGATGGCCCCGTTCCATCACCATTTTGAAAAAAAAGGCTGGGCTGAACCCAAGGTGGTGGTCCGCTTCTGGATCATCTCGATCATCCTCGGCCTGGTGGCCCTGGCAACCCTGAAACTGCGTTAGTTTTTTCAACAAAACATGACTGCTCGCAACCAATACATCACTGCCGACACTCACGTTCTGGTGGTGGGTCTGGGCAAATCCGGCCAGTCGGCCCTGAGTTTCTGCCGGACCCGCGGCGCCACGGTCTCGGTCTCCGAGTCCCGGCCCCGGGAAGAGCTGGACCAGGACCTGGTCAAGGGCCTGAAAAAAGAGGGCATCTACCTGGAGACCGGCGGCCATACGCCGCAACTCTTTTCCTCGGTGGACCTGGTGCTGGTCAGCCCCGGAGTCTCCCTTGACATTGAACCGATCAGCGCGGCGCGCAAGGCCGGGATTCCAGTGGTCGGCGAACTGGCCATTGCCGCCCAGTACCTGAAGACACCGGTGGTGGCGGTTACCGGCACCAACGGCAAGACCACGGTCACCACCATGCTGGGCGACATATTTACCGCGTCGGGCAGGAAAACCTTTGTCGGCGGCAACATCGGCACCCCGCTGTTCGACTACCTGGCCGGCCCCCAGGAGGCCGACGTGGCAGTGGTCGAGGTGAGCAGTTTTCAACTGGACAGCGCGGGCGGCAAAAACGGCTTCCGGCCGGACACCGCCCTGCTTTTAAACATCAGCCCGGACCATCTTGACCGCTACTCGACCTATTCCGCCTACGTTGCCTCCAAGTTCGGGATCTTTACTGCCCAACGGCGGTTTGACAGCGCGATCATGAACTGCGACGACCCGGAGATCATGACCCGGGAACATCTGTGGCCGGCCAGCCGCCGCTTTTTCTTTGGCAGCAATCTGGCGGGAAGGGCCGGGGCCGCCATCCGCGGCGCCCGGGTCTGCCTGAGCGGCCTCGACGGACCGGACCGGGACCGGGACCGGGAAGAATGTTACGACCTTGCCGGCAGCCGGCTGGACCAGCCGCCCAACCTGCAAAACAGCGCGGCCGCCATCCTGGCGGCCAGGCTGATGGGTTGCCCGGCCAGGGGGATCCGCGAGGGACTGGCCCGGTTCAGCCCGCTGCCGCACCGGCTGACCCGGGTGGCGGAGATCAACGGAGTCAGTTATTACGACGATTCAAAGGCCACCAATATCGGCGCGGTCCATTCAGCGCTCGGTTCCATCCAACAGCCGGTGGTGCTGATTGCCGGCGGCCGGGACAAGGGCGGCGACTACAGCCTGTTGAACGACCTGGTCAGGACCAGGGTCAAGGGCCTGGTGCTGATCGGCGAGGCTGCCGACAGCATGGCCCGCTGTTTCGCGGAACTGACCCGGGTGGAACGGGCAACCACCCTTGAGGAGGCGGTGCGGACCGCAACCGATCTGGCCGAACCCGGGGACGCGGTACTGCTGTCGCCGGCCTGCGCCAGTTTCGACATGTTCACCAGCTACGGCCACCGCGGCGAGGTGTTCCGCCGGGCGGTGCATGCCTTGCCGGAAAAGGGGTAAGCAACCATATGGCCGACACACCGACATATAGAATAGTGATCACCGGCGGCGGCACCGGGGGCCACCTCTTTCCCGGAATCGCCCTGGGCCAGGCCTTGCTCCGCACCTATCCCGGCAGTTCGGTGCTCTTTGTCAGCACCGCACGGAGCATCGACAGGACGACCATGGACCGGCTGGGGCTGGACATTGCCACCATCCGCTGCCGCGGTCTTAAGGGCGCTGGTTTTCTAGCCGGGATCCGCACCCTGATCGGACTGCCGCCAAGCATTGTTGCCGCGGCCCGGGTCCTGCTCCGGTTCAAGCCGGACCTGGTCTTCGGGGTGGGCGGTTATGTCACCGGACCGGTGGTGCTGGCGGCCCGGCTGCTGGGGATTCCGGCCTGCATCCATGAACAGAATTCGATCCCCGGCCTTGCCAACCGGATGCTCGGCCGGATCGTTAAAAAAATATTCATCTCCCTGCCCGGCAGTGAACGCTTTTTCCCGGCTGCCAGGACCGTGCTTACCGGCAACCCGGTCCGCCGGGAGATCCTGGCCGCGGCTGAAAAATCCGCCACCGGTCCGGTGACAGACGAACAGACGAACAACACCCTCCTGGTCCTGGGCGGCAGCAAGGGGGCGCACCGGGTCAACACCCTGGTACTCGAGGCCCTGGCCGGCCTGATCGATGAGTTACCCGGAAATTTTAATCTCATCCACCAGACCGGGGCCGATGATTATGAGATGGTGGTCAAGGGCTATGGACAGTTGGGGATCAAGGCCCGGGTGGCACCCTTTTTCCAGGACATGGCCGGAATATACTCCCTGGCCGATGTGGTAATCTCCCGGGCCGGGGCCACCACCCTGGCCGAGTTGATGGTGATGCGCAAGCCAACGATCCTGATCCCCTATCCCTTTGCCGCGGACAACCATCAGGAGGAAAACGGCCGCCTGGTCGTGGAAAACAAGGGCGCCAGGATGTTCCGGGAACAGGAGTTGAGCGGCGCCATCCTGGGACATGAACTGCTGACCCTGATCAGGGATTCCGGACTGCGGAGTCAACTGGCCGCAAATATCGGCCAACTGGCCCAGACCCGGGCAACCGAAAAAATCCTGGATGCATGCCTGGCCCTGGTGTAAACAACCGCGGGAAGATAATGTACAAAAAAAGCAAAAAAATTCATTTCGTCGGTATCGGCGGCATCGGCATGAGCGGCATCGCCGAGGTGCTCCTCAACCTCGGCTACCAGGTAAGCGGCTCTGACATCAGGCTGAGCCCGATCACCGAGCGGCTCCGCCGGCTTGGCGGCCTGATCAGGATCGGCCATGCGGCGAAAAATTTCCAGGACGCCGACGTGGTGGTCTATTCCTCGGCAATCAAGGAGGACAACCCGGAAATCGTCGCGGCCCGCGCCGCCCATGTGCCGGTGATCCCCCGGGCCGAGATGCTGGCCGAGCTGATGCGGCTGAAGAAGTTCGGGATCGCGGTGGCCGGCAGCCACGGCAAGACCACCACCACCTCGATGGCGGGCTGGGTCATGGCCCATGCCGGCCTGGACCCCACGGTGATCATCGGCGGCCAGGTCAACATCCTGGGCGGCAGCAACGCCAAGCTCGGCCAGGGCGAATTTCTGGTGGCCGAGGCCGATGAGTCGGACGGCTCTTTTTTGAAACTCTCGCCGGTACTGGAGGTGGTCACCAATATCGATCTGGAACACCTGGACCATTACCGGGACCTGGATCAGATCAAGTCCATCTTTCTGGAGTTCATCGACAAGATCCCCTTTTACGGCGCGGCAATCCTCTGCCTTGACGATCCCCATGTCGCCTCGATCCTGCCCCGGATCGGCAAACGGATCATCACCTACGGCATGACCGGCCAGGCGGATATCCATGGCCGCGATCTCAGCACCGCAGGACTTAGTACCAGCTTCGAGGTCTGTCGCCGGGAAGAGCGCCTGGGGCGTATCACCCTGGCCATGGCCGGGACCCATAACGTGTATAACGCCCTGGCCGCCGTGACCCTGGGGCTGGAGCTGGATATTCCCTTTGCCACCATTGCCGAGGCCCTGACCGCCTTCTCCGGGGTGCAACGGCGGCAACAGATCAAGGGCGAGAGCAGGGGAATCCTGGTGGTCGATGATTACGGCCACCATCCCACCGAGATCCGGGCGACCCTGACCGCCCTGGGCGAGGCCTGGCCGGAGCGACGGCTGCTGGTGCTGTTCCAGCCCCATCGCTACAGCCGGACCCAGGCCCTGGCCGAGGAGTTTGCCACTGCCTTTCACCGGGCGGATATCCTCCTGCTCACCGAGATCTACGCTGCTGGCGAACAACCCATCCCCGGGGTCAGCGGGGCCGCCCTGCTGGCGGACATCAGGAAACATGGTCAGCGCCGGGCCTATCTTGCCGAAACAACGGAATCGCTGATCGAGCAGACCCTGGCCCTGGCCCGGCCGGGTGATGTGATCCTTACCCTGGGGGCCGGCAACATCTGGCGGGTCGGCGAACAATTGCTTAAAACGCTTACCAAAAAGAACTGAAAGGATTGAGAGTGACGGAGTTGCAGGCACATGCCGGGGAATTGACCCGAATCTGGGACGGCGCCATCCATTGGCACTGCCCCATGGCCCGCTTTTCCACCTTCCGGGTGGGCGGCCCGGCCGAGGCGGTGCTGATCGCCGAATCCAGGGCAGGGCTGATCCGGACGATCCCCTGGCTGAATCAAAAAAATATCCCCTGGCAGGTGATCGGCCGGGGCAGCAATATCCTGGTGCCGGACCAGGGGCTGGCCGGGGCGGTGATCATCCTCGGCGGCGAGCTGGCCATGGTGACCGCAAAACCCGCCGGCCGGCCGGCGATCCGGGCCGGGGCCGGGGCATCCCTGGCCAGTCTGGTCCGGCAGGCCGCTGATTCCGGGCTCTGCGGCCTGGAATTCCTGGTGGGCATCCCGGGCAGTGTCGGCGGGGCACTGGTCATGAATGCCGGGGCCTGGGGGGATGAAATCGGGCCCCTGGTCCAATCGCTGACCTTCCTTGACCGGAGCGGAACAGCACGGATAATAACGCGGCCGGAACTTAATTTTTCCTACCGCCGCTGGGATGACCGCCAGGGCAAGCTGGTACTTGATTGCGATCTGGATCTCCGGCCCGGCAACTGCGAGGAGATCATGGCCCGCGGCCGGGAATACCTGGGGCGCCGAAAGGCGACACAGCCCTGCCATCAGGCCAGCGCCGGCTCTTTTTTCAAGAACCCCGAGGGCGATGCCGCCGGCAGGTTGATTGAGGCGGCCGGGCTCAAGGGATATGCAATCGGCGGGGCCATGGTCTCAAGGGAACACGCCAACTTCATCGTCAATACCGGGACAGCCACGGCCGGGGAGATCATCGCCCTGATGCAGGAGGTCCGGTCCCGGGTTCTGGACCGGTTCGGGATAACCCTGGAGCCGGAGGTACGGATCCTGGACAACCAGGCATAAGGAGCATTGATGCGCAGTATCACCTGTGCCGACAAAATGCAGCACCTGCGACGGAACCGGAACCGGTCCCAACGCTGGTTTCCGGTTGTGAACGGCCGCACCCTGGCCAAGGGCGCCGGGATGGCCGGGCTGGTCATCCTGCTCTGGCTGGGCGCAAACCTTGCCCATCAATGGATGTGCAGCTGGGATTTCTTCCGGATCACCACCATTGAGGTCAACGGCTGCAACAGAACAACCGAGCAGGAAATCAAGGCCAAAAGCGGGGTGGATGTCCACTCCAACCTGATGGCCCTGAAACCGGCGCTGGTGGAAGAGGCCCTGGCCCAGCATCCCTGGATCGACCAGGTCAAGATCAGCCGCGACTGGCCGAACCGGCTGCTGATCACGATCAAGGAAAAAGAGGTGGCCGCGATTATCAACCGCCGGGACGGACTCTTTTATATCGATCGCCGGGGCCGGGCCTTCTGGCCGGCTGCCGCTGCCAATGATCTCGATTTCCCGGTAATGACCGGCAATTTCAACGCACCCGGCCCGATCCCGGCGACCCGGCTCAAGCAAGCGCTCCATTTTCTGGAACTGGCGCGCCGGAGCAGCAACTCTTTTTTGCAGGAGCAGAACATCTCCGAGATACACCTGAGCGAACAGAACGAGCTGGTCCTCTTCCTCCTGGGCCGGCCGTTTCCCATCTACCTGGGCCACGGCGGGATCAAGCAAGAATATTCCCGGCTGCTCTCGCTGTTGAAACAACTGTACCGGAGCAAGGAGTTCGCCTCCACCGCCTTCATCGACATGGGCTATATGCCGGACAAGGCGCTGGTGGGCAAGAACAATGGTAACAAAAAACAGGGCTGATATGGAGAAGGAACAGAGAGGAGAACTGATAGTCGGACTGGATATCGGCACCACCAAGATATGTACGGTGATCGGCGAGGTCTTTCCCGAACGGCTGGACATCCTCGGGATCGGCACCCACCCCTCGGCAGGAATGAAAAAGGGAATGGTGGTCAATATCGAAAGCACGGTGGATTCCATCCGCCGGGCGGTCGGCCAGGCCGAGGAGATGGCCGGCTGCGAGATCAACGCGGTCAGCATCGGCATTGCCGGCAGCCATATCAAGGGCTTTGCCAGCCCGGGAATTGTCGGGATCAAGGGACGGCAGATCACCCAGGAGGATATCAACCGGGTGATCGACGCGGCCCGGGCGGTGAACATCTCCCACAACCAGGAGATCATCCATGTCCTGCCCCAGGAGTTCATGGTCGACGACCATACCGGGATCCAGGACCCGCTGGGCATGACCGGGGTACGGCTGGTGACCAACGTCCACATCGTCACCGGCAACGCCACCGCGGTCCACAACCTGGTCATGTGCTGCAACCGGGCCGGCCTGCAGGTCTCGGGCATTGTCCTTGAATCCCTGGCCTCGGCCAGCGCGGTCCTGAGCCGGGAAGAGATGGACGTCGGGGTGGCGCTCCTTGATATCGGCGGCGGCACCTCGGACCTGGCGATCTTTGCCGACGGCACGATCAAGCATATCTTTGAGCTGGGCCTGGGCGGCAACAATCTTACCAACGATCTGTCAGTGGGACTGCGCACCCCGGTCCGGGCGGCGGAGCGGCTCAAGAACCATTACGGCTCCGCCCTGACCTCGATGATCGACAAGGACGAGATCATCGAGGTGCCCACGGTGGGCGACCGGGCCGCCCGCAAACTGTCGCAGCGGATCATGGGCGAGATCCTTGAACCGCGGATCGAGGAGATGTTGTTTCTGATCAACCAGGAGATCCTCGATTCCTCGTTCAAGGACCGGATCACCGCCGGGGTGGTGATCACCGGCGGCACTGCCAAGCTGGCCAACATCGTTGACCTGGCCGAGCAGATATTCGACCTGCCGGTGCGGATCGGCACCCCCCGGGAGCTGCGGGAGGCGCCTGAGGACATATACAGCCCGCAGCACGCAACCGGGGTCGGGCTGGTGCGCTACGCCAGCCAGAACGCCTCGGAGCACAGGTTCCGCAGCAAGGAGAAAGGGTCCATGGGCCGATTCGCGGCCTGGGTCAAACGCGGTTTCCGCAACACATTATAGAAAAACGTCCGGTGCGGCCGGAGGGCGCCGGCAGGGCGCGGACTTTTGATAACACTCTAGACAAAGGGGGGCAAGAACATGTCTTTTCGTTTGGCAACCGATCCATTGGCCAGAATCAGGGTCATCGGGGTGGGCGGCGGCGGCGGCAATGCCGTCAATACCATGGTGACCAACAAACTCCAGGGAGTGCAGTTCATCGCGGCCAACACCGATATCCAGGCCCTGGAGAACTCAAAGGCCGACGTCTGCCTGCAGCTGGGCCCGGGGATCACCCGGGGGTTGGGCGCGGGCGCGGACCCGGAAAAGGGCAAGGGCGCGGCCCTGGAAAGCACCGAGGAGATCAAAAAGGTGCTCAAGGGCGCGGACATGGTCTTTGTCACCGCCGGACTGGGCGGCGGCACCGGCACCGGCGGCGCGCCGGTGGTGGCCAAGATCAGCAAGGAGATGGGCGTGCTCACCGTGGCCGTGGTCACCAAGCCCTTCTTCTTTGAGGCCCGTTCCCGGATGCAGAAGGCGGAATCGGGCTGGGAAGAGCTGAAAAAACACGTGGACACCATCATCACCATTCCCAACGACCGGCTGCTGGCGGTGATGCAGAAGGGCAGCAAGTTGATGGACATGATGAAAAAGGCGGACGACGTCCTGCTCCAGGCGGTCAAGGGCATCACCGACCTGATCACCCTGCCCGGCCATATCAATGTGGACTTTGCCGATCTGCGCGCGGTGATGCAGCAGGTGGGTCCGGCGATCATGGGGGCCGGGGTGGCGGTGGGCGAGGACCGGGCCGTTGAGGCGGCCAAAAAGGCCATTGACAACCCGCTCCTGCAGGACGTGGGAATCGACGGCGCCAAGGGCGTGTTGATCAACATCTCGGCCAGTGAAGAGAGCCTGACCATGAACGAATTCATGGGTGCGGCCTCACTGGTCCAGGAAAAGGCCCATCTTGACGCCAATATCATCATCGGCGCCCTGTTCGACGAGTCCCTGGGCGACGAGCTGCGGGTAACCGTGATTGCCACTGGGATCAACTCCGCCGACGAGGCGGCCGCGGCCAAGCCGCTGATGACCCTGCGCCGCAAACCAAGGGCGGTTGAAGAGGAACCAGCGGAACCCGCGGCCGGAGAAGGCCGGCCGCGGGAGAGATCACGGCGGAGCATGCTTAATAACCGCGCCGGCAGCGGAACCCGGCGGTCCCTGCCGCTGCCCCATTTCCTTGACGAGGCGGAGTTGGAGACCCCGACCTACCTGCGCCAGGCCGCTGACTGACCAGCATGGCTGGACCAATTTTTTGCGCCCCAGCCGCAACCAGTAATAAAAATCTCCAGGGACAGCGAGCTTTGTCCAGGACCACTTTCATATAAAATAAGATGAATCAGGACCCGCGCTTTGCCGGCCGGACCGGGCCGGAATTGCTGGCGGCCGAGACCGGCGGCTGGAAAAAGAAATGGAAAGACAAACTCCCGGTGGGGCTGATCTTTCCCAGCAGCTACCGGGTCGGCATGTCCAACCTGGGTTTCCAGCTGGTCCATGACCTGCTCAACCGCAATCCGGACATTGTTGCCGAGCGGATCTTTTTCCCGGACGGCAATGATCAACCCCGCTCAGTGGAATCGAACCGGTCGCCGGCCGACTTCCCCATCCTCTTCTGCTCGATAAGCTTTGAGCAGGACTACCCCAACCTGCTCAAGCTGCTGGCCATGGCCGGGATCCCCCCCCTGGCCGCGGACCGGACCGGGGATGGCGACGACCAGGGCCGCCCCTTTGCAGCGGGCCGGCCTCTGGTGATCGGCGGCGGGGTGGCCTGCTTCATGAACCCCGAGCCCCTGGCCCCATTTATCGACCTGTTTGTGCTGGGCGAGGCAGAACCGGTCCTGGGGCTGCTCATCGAAAAACTGCTCAGACCCCTTCAGGGGGTCGGCAGGCTGGAGTTGCTCCGGCAACTGGCCCTGGACCTGCCGGGCTGCTACCCGCCGGCCCTGTACCGGATTGGTTACGACCGGAAAGGCGGATTTGCCGGTCATATCCCCGAACCCGGCCTGGACGCCCGGATCCGCCGGGTGACCCTGGACGCCTGTCCCGATAAGGCGGGCCACTCCCGGATCCTCACCCCCAATGCCGAGTTTGCCGACCTGTACATGACCGAACTGGGTCGCGGCTGC
Source organism: Desulfobacterales bacterium (assembly GCA_021647905.1). NCBI lineage: Bacteria > Pseudomonadati > Thermodesulfobacteriota > Desulfobacteria > Desulfobacterales > Desulfobacterales bacterium. The sequence continues at coordinate 34,510 of JAKITW010000016.1, forward strand.
AGCCGCGGCTGCCGTTTCTGCGCCGCCGGCTTCGTCTATCGGCCGCCCCGGCTCTGGCCGGCCGGGGCGATCATCTCCGCGCTGGAGCAGCGGCCCGCAACCGCCAACCGGGTCGGGCTGCTGGGCATGGAGATGGCCCGGCCGGAAGATCTGGCCTTGATTGCCGAAAATCTGCTCGCATCCGGCTGCGCCCTCTCCTTCTCCTCCCTGCGGGCCGACGTAATCAGCCCGCAACTGCTGGAACTCTTGGCCAAAAGCCGGCTTAAAAGCGCGGCCATTGCCCCGGACGGGGGCTCTGAACGATTGCGCCGGGTAATCAATAAAGGTATAACCGCTGATGAGGTGCTTGCCGCGGCCGAGTCACTGGTCAAGGCCGGGATCATCAACCTGAAGCTCTACTTCATGATCGGCCTGCCCACTGAAACCGAAGAGGACCTGGAAGAACTGGTCGCCCTGTGTCTGGCGATCAAACAACGGATCCTGGGCCATGGCCGCGCCCGGGGCCGGCTGAGCAATATGAGTCTGAGCGTCAACAGCTTCATCCCCAAGCCGTGGACCCCGTTCCAATACCACCCCTTTGCCAGGGTGAGCGTTTTGAAAAACAAGATAAAATTCCTGCGCAAACGGTTGGCCAACGAGCCCAACCTGACCATCAGCGCCGAACGGCCCGAGCGGACCCTGCTCCAGGCGGTCCTGGCCCGGGGCGACCGGCGGGTGGGCCGGGCCATGCTCCATTTGCCGGGCGGGACATGCACCTGGCAACAGGCATTAAAACGCGAGCGGCTGCTTGCCGCGGAGTATGTTTATCGAACCCGGGACCGGGACGAACCCTTGCCCTGGGAGATCGTTGACCAGGGGATCGACCGCAACTATCTCTGGCGCGAATACCAGCGAGGCCTGGCCGGCAAAACCACCCCGCCCTGCAACCCGGAAAAATGCCGCCGCTGCGGAGTATGCCATGACCAGTGATGAAAAAAACAGCCGCAACCTCGACTCCAGGAAGATCGCCACCCTGCAGCCCTTCCGGCTGGTAAAGTTTTTCTCCTTTACCGCCCTGGCAATGATCCTGGCCGCCACCCTGGCCCTGTCCTGGGTGATCTCCAACAATGCCAAGAAAGTGCTGCTCGACCGGAGCGAGACCTATGCCCTGCTCCTGGCCGAAAACCTGAACAACCAGGTATTTGTCCGTTTCGTGGTGCCCACGGCGATCCGCTACGGCGAGATCGCCCTGAGCAACCCCGACCAGTTCAAACTGCTCGACAGCGTGGTCCGCACCACCACCCATGGTTTCAAGGTGGATTCGGTGACCATCTACGACTCCAACCGGAACATCATCTCCTACAGCACCATCGCCGACCTGGTCGGCAAGGAGGACATGGGCGGGGAGGAATACGAAAAGGCGCGCAAAGGGGAGAGCATCTCTGTCCTGCTCTCCACCGGCTCCCTGCTCAACCTGCTCCCCGGGGCCGGGCCGATCACCTGCAAGCTAAAGACCTATATCCCCTTTAAACGGGAATCGGACAAAGACCAGCAGGTCATCATGGGGGTGACCGAAATCGTCCTGGACCTGTCCGATGACCTGCTGGCGATCATCCGGCTCCAGGGCACGATCATCAGTTCCTCCCTGGTGATCATGGCCGGACTGTTCGGCATGCTCTGGCTGGTGGTATCCCGGGCCGACCAGATTATCGAGGCCCGGGCCAGGGAACGGCGCCGGCTGGAGATCAAGCTCGACAACGCCGAGCGGCTGGCCGGGCTGGGCAAGATGGTCACCGCGGTGTCCCACGAGATCAAGAACCCGCTGGGCATTGTCCGCAGCACCGCCGAGATTCTGGAACGCCGCTTGAAAAGCGTGTCCCCGGACAACCAGCACCTGGCCAAGATCATCATCGATGAAACCAGCCGGCTGGACGGGGTGGTGATGGAGTTTCTCGACTTTGCCCGGCCCCTGAGCCCGGAGTTCAAACCGGTTCAACTCAACGAGCTGCTGACCAAGGCGCTCAGCTTCATGGAGCCGGAACTGAAAAAACAGGGGATCAGCGTCAAATGGCGGCTGGACAAGGAGCTGCCCACTGTTCAGGCAGACCCGAACCAGCTCTACCGGGCCCTGCTCAACATCCTGATCAACGCGGTGCAGGCCATGCCCGGGGGCGGCGCAATCAGGCTGGCCACCAGAAAGACCCCGGGCCCAAACCACGCGGTGCGGATCAGTATCCGGGATTCCGGGATCGGGATCGGCAAGGAACGGCTTGCCAGGATCTTCCAGCCCTTCTACACCGACAAGACCCGCGGCACCGGCCTGGGGCTGGCCATTGTCAAGAACATCATTGACAGCCATAACGGCCGGATCACCGTGGAGAGCACCGAGGGCAACGGCACCGGCTTTACCATCATCCTGCCGCAATAGGAGGTCAGCGGTCGGAGGTCGGGGGTCGGGGGTCGGGGGTCGGGGGTCGGGGGTCGGGGGTCGGGGGTCGGGGGTCGGGAAAATATTATATCATAATTGTCGGTCTCGCAACAACCCGCTCGACGGACGTGATTCGTCTTGTAACTTGTTGATTTTATTGGGTGGCATTTGAAGCCTTTCGGGTTGTTACGAGTTCATCATAATTAATGATAATGGGATTTTTTTCATTTCCGCCCTTTGCATCTGCGATTTTAGGCACTATATTAATAGGAATGATTGACAGAGAAGAAAAACCCTTAAAAAGGAGTTACCACCATGGCAGTATTCAAGTGTGAAAAATGTGGTGCCACCAAGGAAGGCCGGTGCAAACCAAAAAAATGCCCGGTCTGTGCCGAGAGCGGCTGCATGGCAAAACAGGAAGAAAAAAAATCATCCGGCTGCGGCTGCAGCTGCAAAAAATAAGCAACACAGCTGATTCATCTGCAATTGAGCTGAGAAAACTCCCGTCCGGACGGACGGGAGTTTCGCATTTTCCGACCCAGGCCACCACCCCCAGGGGCAGAGAGTAATTCGAGCAGCAGATCAATTTCCATGTTTTTCCCTTCACGACCGCGGCCCATGCGGCGTTCTCCCTATCGCCGGCAGATACCGGCGGCGCTGTTGAGCTTCGCGGCTCGCCCCAACCGATCCACATAAAACCGTTGCATAACCTGCTTTCAGCAATTCGTATAACTTGAAAACAGAGGAGGGCATCCCTTTGAAAAAAACAGGCTTCAGAACTGATCCCTGGCTTTGGTTTATTCTTGTGGCAGTGCTGGCAACCGGATTTATTGCCGGAGGCTACTGGTACGCCCGGCAACAGGTCCAACTGGTTCGCAACTCGAAATACCAGGAACTGAAATCCATTGCCCAGCTTAAAATCAATCAGATCGCCACCTGGCGCAATGAGTCCATCTTTGGCATTCAGGTCTATGCAACAAACCCTTTATTCAGGGAATCCGCTGCCCGGTGGCTGCAAGAAAATGAAAACAGCCGCCTGAAAGATCAGATCCTCAGCGGCTGGGAAGTAATCCGGGAACATGCCGGTTTTAAGAACATCGTTCTTGCCGGTCTGGATAGCAGCGTAAGATTATCGCTCGATCCCAACGTGGTCAAGTTGAGTCATTATGCAAAAGACATGGTTAATAAAACAAGCTCCACGGAAGATATTATATTCAGCGATTTTTTCCGCTGCCCGGTCAGCGGCGCCATCTATATTGACGTGATGGCGCCGGTTTTCGACCCGGCCGGCCGGCCGGTTGCAGTGCTTATTCTGCGACTCGACCCGGCAAGAGACCTGTACCCGCTGATCAGGTTCTGGCCGACCCCGAGCCCCAGTTCGGAAACAATGATCGTTGCCAAGGATGGAAGCCAGGTGCTGTTCCTGAACAAGTTGCGGCACGATCCTCAGCATGCCCTGACCAAGCGGTTGCCGCTGACCCGGTTAACCAGTCCGGCGGTCCAGTCGGTTTTAGGCCGGGAAGGTGTTTTCGAGGGCAGAGACTACCGCGGTGCAACCGTGGTGGCTGATATTTCTCCGGTGCCGGATACGCACTGGTACATGGTCACCAAGGTGGACAAAAGTGAGATTCTGGCCGCGACCCGTTATCACTCGTTTTTTATCGGCATGGTTGTTCTGCTTCTTTTATTGTTGACCGGCGCTGGCAGCGGATTTATTTACCGGCGCCAACGGGCGGAAGTCTACCGGCAATTATATGGCGCGGAAAAAGAGCGTAATGAGATCCTGGAGGAATTCCGGATCACCCTTTACAGCATCGGTGACGGCGTTATCTCAATGGATGCATCGGGCAGGATCCGTCACCTGAATCCGGTGGCCGAAAGGCTTACCGGCTGGAGTGAGGCCGAGGCGCGGGGCAGACCGCTGGGCGAGGTGTTCCACATTATCCATGAAAATACCCGCAAGGCATTGGTTGATCCGGGTGAACGTGTTCTGCGGGAAGGAGGCATCGTCAAGCTGCCCGACGATGCCCTGTTAATAGCCCGTGACGGCACGGAACACCCGATTGCCGACAGCGCCGCGCCGATAAACGGGGACCGGGACAGTCTGATAGGCATTGTCTTGGTTTTCAGTGACGTTACAGAGGAGCGGAAGGCCCGGCGGGCGCTGCGTGAAAGCGAAAAACGGTATCGTAATTTCTTTATGGAGGATATTACCGGTGTTTTCATTTCAACCCCTGAGGGAGAGCTGCTGGACTGCAACCCGGCATTTGCCCGGATCATGGGACTCACCTCTGCGGAACAAGCCAATAAACTCGATATGACAACCCTGTTCTCCTCACCCGCGGCCAGCGATGACCTGTTAACCCGTCTCCGCCAGGAGAAAAAAGTGATCGATCATGAACTGGAAATGCGGCGCGTGGACGGAAAGACCATTCATGTGATTGAAAACGTCATTGGCAAATTTGACAACAGCGGCAATCTTGTTGAAATTCAGGGTTATCTGTTTGACATTACGGAACGGAAGAAACTGGAGCAGCAGCTCATGCAGGCCCAGAAGATGGAGGCCGTGGGCCGGCTGGCCGGCGGCGTGGCCCATGATTTCAACAACAAGCTCAGCGTGATCATGGGCTACAGCGAAATGGCGCTGGCCGAGATCCCCAAGCCGGGCGGCGCCTGGAACGATTATCTCCAGGAAATTCTGAAGGCGGCGCAGCACTCCGCCGATCTCACCCGCCAGTTGCTGGCCTTTGCCCGAAAACAGATCATTGCCCCCAGGGTGCTTGACCTGAACGACGCCGTAACGCAGATACTGAAGATGTTGCAGCGGCTTATCGGCGAGGATATTGATCTGGTCTGGCGGCCTGACGCCGATCTCTGTAAGGTGAGGATCGACCCGGCCCAGATCGACCAGATACTGGCAAATTTCCTGGTCAACGCCCGGGACGCCATCAGCGGGGTGGGCAGGGTTGTCATCAGAACAGAGAATGTTGTCTTTGATGAATCCTATTGCGCCGATCATGCCGGATTCAGCCCCGGCGAATATGTTCTGCTGGAGGTAAGCGATAATGGTGACGGCATGGACAAGGAGACGCTGGCAAATATCTTCGAACCCTTCTTCACCACCAAGGAGCAGGGCAAGGGGACCGGCCTCGGCCTGGCCACCGTATATGGGATCGTAAAGCAGAATGAAGGCTTTATCAACGTCTACAGCGAGCCGGGACAAGGGACAACCTTCCGGATCTACCTGCCCCGGTTTGCCGACCAGGCTTCCTGTTCTCCGGCCGCTCCCGCTCCCGAAACGGTCCAACAGGGCACGGAAACCATTCTATTGGTGGAAGATGAGGAGGCGATTCTGAAAATGGCCAGACAGATGCTTGAAAGTCTGGGCTATACCGTACTGGCGGTCGGTACTCCGGTGGAAGCGCTACACCGGGTCGAGGCCTGTCCGGGCGAGATTCACCTGCTGATCACCGACATAGTGATGCCGGAAATGAACGGCCGCAACCTGGCCGACCAACTCGGTTCGATCAAGCCGGCGCTGAAATGTCTGTTCATGTCGGGATACACGGCCAATGCCATTGCCCACAGCGGCATCCTGGATGAAGGCGTACACTTTATCCAGAAGCCGTTCTCGATCAAGGACCTCGCGGCCAAGGTACGCCAGGCGCTGGAATCTGAATAAAATCGGAGATAATACAATAAGTTCCAGATATTGCATGGAAACAATTACGTAAGGTTTCGGTAAACCCCGTACGTTTGAGGTTGGACCGGGAAAGGGGTTTTCTTATAGCGAACGGTGTAGCGGACCCTGAGCCGCAGCCGTGACGGCAAAAGCGGAATTTGAAACAACTTCGG
>JAKITW010000017.1 GCA_021647905.1 Desulfobacterales bacterium
CGCGGCAGGCCGGATAACTGTAACGATTAGGTGCGGAGTTCGCCGCAGGTGAGAGACTTGCCGACCTGGATCAAATCCTTGCGCAGAAGGACGAGGGAGAGGTGCGACCCGAGAACAAGATTGCTCTCAATATATTGATTTAAAAGAAAATATTTTTTCTCTTGACAGGGGGAATATAGGGTGTCCCCCTGTCCTTTACTGGCCAGGCCACTTACAGCATCGGCATAGCTTTGCCTGGTACGTTCCGCATACCCGTGCAGTTGCATGTCCCCCATCATCCGTTTTCTCAAGTCTGTCATGATACTCCTCCTTTATGTAATGGTTAGTAAAAATGCCTTACATAAAGGATATGACGAGTCAACCTGATGAGGGCAAAAAAAAACAGGCAGCCCTCAGGGATTGCCTGTTTTAATCTCTTTATTGCGTAGCCAGGGGTTTAATACCCCGCCCCTTGGGGCGTTCAATGTTTTTAAAGATACCCCGTCCGCTTGCGGCGGGGTAGTTCATTTCCCTACCGCGAAGCGGTTTAGTTCAACGAGCAGGTTCAGCGGCGGCGGAACGCCGTCCGCTGCAACCGATTATTAGCTGCCTACTCTTGCGACACTTTGCCAGAAGCGACTGAGAAGACCCATATTATCTCCAGGCCAGGTCGAAGCGATCAAGATTCATGACCTTGTTCCACGCCGCGACGAAATCCGGCACAAACTTCTCCCTGTTGTCGTCCTGGGCATAGAATTCCGCTTGGGCACGCAGTTGAGAGTTGGAGCCTAAAACCAGATCCACACGAGTTGCTGTCCATTTCCGCTCGCCGCTGACGCGGTCGAATCCTTCATACACATGAGGCTGGTCTGGACTGCGTCGCCACTCGACGGCCATGTCCAGCAGATTGACGAAGAAGTCGTTACTCAGTATGCCCGGGCGTTCCGTAAAAACGCCGTGCGGTGCGCCGCCGAAATTGGCATCCAGCACTCGCATACCTCCGACGAGGACAGTCATTTCCGGCACGGTAAGAGTAAGGAGATGCGCGCGATCGATCAAAAGATGTTCGGCGGAAAGCTCCTCACAGCCCGACTTCAGATAGTTGCGGAAGCCGTCCGCGATCGGTTCCAGGTACTTGAATGACTCCACGTCGGTCTGCTCCTGGGACGCGTCCGTTCGGCCGGGAAGAAAGGGCACCTCTATATCGAATCCTGCTTGCCGGGCAGCCGCTTCGATTGCGGCGGCACCGCCTAGTACGATCAGATCGGCCAAGGAAACCCTCTTGTCTCCTGATTGCGCCCGGTTGAATTCGTCCTGAATGCCTTCCAACACCCCCAAGATATCGGCAAGCTGTTCCGGCTGGTTTACTTCCCAGTCTTTCTGGGGAGCAAGGCGAATGCGTGCTCCGTTGGCGCCGCCACGATTGTCAGTGCCCCGGAAAGTCGCGGCAGAAGACCACGCGGTGTAGACCAGTTTGGAGATCGTAAGCCCAGAGGCAAGGATCTGTTCCTTGAGTCGGGCGATATCCGCTCCATCAATGAGATCATGGCGCACAGGGGGAACGGGATCCTGCCAGATGAGATCCTCTGCGGGCACATCCGGCCCGAGATAGCGCGACTTCGGCCCCAAGTCGCGATGGGTAAGTTTGAACCAAACCCTGGCAAAAGCATCTGCCAGTTCCTCGGGGTGCTCTAGAAAGCGGCGGGCTATAGGTTCATAACCGGGGTCCATACGGAGCGCCAGGTCGGTGGTAAGCATTATCGGTTTATGCTTTTTGTTTGGATCATGAGCGTCGGGTGCCATATCCTCGGGGCAAGGATTGACCGCTACCCACTGCCAGGCACCGCCCGGGCTCTTTTCCAAATTCCAGTCATATTTGAACAGGAGCTGCAGAAAGCTGTTGTCCCACTTGGTGGGCGTCGGTGTCCAGGCGCCTTCCAGACCACTGGTGATAGTATCCGGCCCCTTACCGCTTCCATATTTGTTCTTCCATCCCAAACCCTGTTCCTCAAGTGGAGCGCCCTCAGGCTCGGGGCCCAGGTATTTGCCGCCGTCAGCCGCACCGTGGCACTTCCCGAAGGTATGCCCACCGACGATGAGCGCCACCGTCTCTTCGTCGTTCATGGCCATACGCCTGAAACTCTCCCGGATATGCTCCGCCGCCTTCAGCACATTAGGTTCGCCGCCGGGGCCTTCCGGGTTCACATAGATCAGCCCCATGTGATCGGCCGCCAGCGGCTTCTCCAGTTCTCCGCCCGGATGACGTTCATCCCCCAGCCACTCGGACTCCGCCCCCCAATTCGCGTCTTCTTCGGGCTCCCAGATGTCCACGCGGCCTGCGCCGAAGCCGCATGTCTTGAATCCCATGGATTCCAGGGCAACGTTTCCGGCCAAGATGATCAGGTCAGCCCAAGAAATCTTATTGCCGTATTTTTTCTTGATCGGCCAAAGTAAACGCCGAGCCTTATCAAGGCTGACGTTATCCGGCCAACTGTTTATCGGGGCAAAACGTTGGTTGCCGCTGCCCGCGCCGCCGCGACCGTCGAAAATGCGGTACGTGCCGGCGCTGTGCCAGGCCATGCGAATGAAGAGGGGCCCATAGTGGCCATAGTCAGCCGGCCACCAATCCTGAGAGTCTGACATCAGGTTCCGCAGGTCTTCTTCAAGCGCCTCATAGTCGAGTTTTTCGAACGCCTCGGCATAGTTGAAATCCGGGCTCGTGGGTTTGAGCGTAGGCGGATTCTGGTAAAGAATCCTCAGGTTGAGCTGATTCGGCCACCACTTTCGGATCATATTTCCTCCAAGTGTAGTGTGCCGATAAGCCTCCATCGTTACAGGACACTTTTTTTTCTTCATTTCTATTCTCCTTGCAGCTTAAGATTTGTCTTTATCCAGCTAACACTTAGCGTTTTATCGGTCGTCCAACACTTAGCGTTTTATCGGTCGTCCCGCCCTGAAAATACCCCAGCCGAACAGTAACAGCCCTGACGGGTCGAAGGCTCTATGCGGCTGCAGTATCTTGCGGGATGAACGATAAAATGTTGTTGAACTGAGCCGTTTCGCGGCCCCGGCCTATGGGGTTTATATAGCGTGGGGAGGTCCGTAATAGCAAGTCGAAAGGTCTTCTGGTTGGTTTTCCTGGCGAAAATGTATTTCAACAGCGGTTTTCATGGGGGATTGGTTGCCGATTTTCGCTTGCTCTGGTTCATGTTGCAGTTTTTTTTATGCTGTTTTCCTTTTGGTTGACGCACTTCTGCTGTTGCGGCCTCGGCCGACAGCTCAGTTCGAAATCCCGATATGTCCTTTGTGGCCTTTCGCTATGACGTATCCCGTAAGCGTTCACCAGCACCCCGTCTTCGCACGATCAGGCCGGCTCACATAGGCATACTATGGATTCGCCGGCCTGCTTGCACGAATCCGTGGCACTGGTAAACGCTTACAGGATGGTGGTTTCCGTAAATCTGTAGCCCCTGGTGAACGGTTACCGTATCCCGATAAAACGGCGACGGCAGGCGGGCTACCACCAGGATTTTGCCCTTGCCGCAACGGGGACACCGGGCGATGTCCATTCCCGTCACCCGCAGCATGGTTTCGCGGGTAGTTTCCTTTTTGACTTCCGGCGGCGTCATCAGTGGGTCGATGATTTGTCGGATGTGGGCGACCGCCTTCTTTTTTCGGGTGTGTGAGAGAAAACCGAAATAGCGGATTTTGGTAAAGCCGTTCGGCAGCACGTGGAGGAGAAAGCGGCGGATGAATTCCTCGGCGTCGAGAGTCATGGTTCTATTCACGTTGCCGTGCCGCCGGTCCTTATAAGCGAAGCTCACCTGTCCGTCGTCGATGGAGCGCAAGCGGTGGTTGGCGATGGCCACTCGGTGCGTGTACCGGGAAAGATACTCCAGGACCTGCTCAGGACCGGCAAAGGGGCGCTTGGCGTAAGCGAGCCATTTCTTTTTGCTTGCCTTGGCAAGTACCGTCTCGAACTGACCGGGGTCCCAGTCCGCAGGCAAAGCCAGTTCGCCTTTCCCATGCAATACCTGTAATTGCTCCAGGTAGCGTTTTTTAAAACAGGCGGCCAGCGAGGTGATCCTGAAAAGATAGTTTTTCCGTGCGCAGGTCCAGCGGTCACCGTCTTGCGAAAGCGCTCCGGCCGGAATCAGGCAGTGCAGATGAAAATGATCGATCAGGGTCTGGCTCCAGGTGTGCAGCACGGCGATGAACCCGAGCTGCCCGTTCAGACGCCATTTGGGGTCGGCGCCAAAGCTCTGCAGGGTATGGTTGACTGCGGTGAAGAGCAGGCCAAGGCAACTTTTTCGATTGTGGAGCACCAGAGGGTTAAGCAAATGCGGCAGGGTGAAGACAAGATGAAAGTAGCCGCAGGGCAGAAGCTCCGCCTTGCGGGCGACAAGCCACTGCTCCTTGACGAGGCTCTGGCATTTCGGACAATGACGGTTACGGCAGGAGTTGTAGGCGATTCTGGTGTGGCCGCAGGCGTCGCAGGCTTCGACATGGCCGCCCAAGGCGGCGGTGCGGCAATAAAGAATATGACGCGTGCATAGCGCCCTCCTCTACTGATCGAGGAGGCTCTTGATGGAGGCGAAGTGATCGGGAGTAATATGCAGATATCTGATCGTGGTCCTGATGTCGGAATGGCCGAGCAGACGCTGGAGTACGAAGATGTCGGTGCCCTGTTGAAGCTGATGGGTGGCAAAGCAGTGACGCAGGGTATGAATACCTCTGCCCTTGGTCAAGCCGGCTTTTTTTTTGCGGTGTAATAGATGCGCTGAGCAGTGCCGACAGACATCCAGTTGGACGTGCAGGTTCAGCCAGAACTCAGGGCCGGTCTGCAGGGCTTCCCCCCAGGTCAAGGGCGGAATTGGAGGTAAGCGTGGGCCCGGATGCGGCGGTGTTGCTGAATGGCTACGAAAATTCCGATGCGGGTTTATGCGGAGACATGGTCATGATATAATGCGGGTTCCGCCGGCCGGGGCCTTGTTCCCGATCCGGAGGTAATCAGTGAAAAACGAGAGGATTATAGATGTCCGTCATCCGTGCCATTGTTTTTGACCTTGACGGGACCCTGATCGACTCGGTCCGGGACCTGGCCGCGAGCGTCAACCATACCCTGGGCCGCCTGGGTCTTGCCGGGCGTAGCGAGGAAGAGGTCGGAACCATGATCGGCGACGGGGCCCGGAAACTCCTGACCCGGGCCCTGGGTCCGGGCCGGGAGAAATTGCTCGACCAGGCCCTTTCCCTGTTCCTGGACCATTACGGCCGCCACTGCACCGAGCATACCGTACTCCTGGACGGGGCAATCCCCATGCTTGAGGAGTTGGGCCGGACCAGAAAACTCGGGGTGCTCACCAACAAGCCCCACCACCTGAGCGAACAGATATTAACATCCCTCAGGGTCCGCTGTTTTTTCAGCGAGGTAATAGGCGGCGACAGCCTGGGAGTTAAAAAACCGGACCCGGCCGGGCTCCTGCACCTGGCCGCTATCTGGAGTTTAACCCCGGCCGAAATCCTGATGGTGGGCGATCATGCAACCGACATCGCCACCGGCCATGCGGCCGGATCTCCCGTGGTCTTTCTGGAAGGGAGTATCGGCGAGAGCCGGGGACTTACCCCGGAGAGGACAATCCGTTCCCTGGTCGAACTCCCGGCCCTGGCAGCGGAGTTGCAATCCCGCCCGACCTGATCCGGCCGCAACCGACCAGGGCTAGGTACCAGGCAGGCCGGATTTATAAGGTTCACCGTCCTTACGCGCCGCGCTATTCCTTTTCCAGCTTCTTGATCTTGACAAGCCAGGCCTCGGCCTTGGCGCGCAGACCGTTGTTGGCCGGCAACTCCTTGATGGCGCGCTTAAGCTGGGTCTTGGCCTGCTCGGCCTGGCCGCTGTACCAGTGGTACATCCCCAGATAATAGGCCCCGGCGCCCGGTTCGCCCACCTTGGTTTCAAGCTTGCCCAACTCGAAATAGAGCTTGGTATAATCCGGCAGCGCCGCCAGCAGATCCTCATACATCCTGAGCGCCTGCAACCGATGACCGGTCTGCTGCAGGGTCCGGGCCAGATAATAGGCGGCATAGCCATTGTCAGGCTCAGCAGCCAGGGTCTCCTCAAACAGCCCGCGGGCCTCCTGAAAGCGGCCGGAGTCGAAATAGAGCACCCCGAGATCGGTCTTGAGCATCGCCTTGTCCGGAAACCGGACCTGGACCGCCTTTAACTCCGCCTCGGCCCGGTCGTATCTGGCCTGCTGTTGATAGACCAGGGCCAGACCGTACCGGGCCATCCCCTTTTCCGCTTCCGAGGCGGAAGCATCGGCCACCATCCGCGAATAACGGGGCAACAACGCCTCCGGTCCCATGGTCAGGCTGAGTACCCGGGCCTTGATCCGTTGAAAGGCGAACTCGTCCACTGTCCGGTACTTCTTCTTCGGCCCGAAAAGAATCATATCCTGCACATAGCCGATGCGCTTGCCCGGCTCGGGATGGGAGAGAAGATAGGGGGGAAGGTTGGCGCTCCGGAAACGGGATATCCGCCGCATTTCACGCAGCATATCCACCATGGCCTGCGGGTCCCGGCCCTCCTCCTGCATCCATTTAAAGGCCAACCGGTCCGCCTCCTCCTCGTCCCGGCGGCTGAACTTGAGTCCCATGGCCGCGTTCGCCGCCATGGAACCGGTGATCAGGGCCTCGCCCAGCGGACCGGCGCCCATGGCGATCCCGGCAATCATCAGGGCAACGGACCCGGCGGTCATCTTCTCGGCTTTATCAATCTGGCCGGCGATATGCCGGCTGGCCGCATGGGCCACCTCATGGGCCAGAACGCTGACCAGCTCGTTTTCACGGGAAATCGCTTCGATCAGCCCGGAGTGGATGAAGATCAGCCCGGAGGGCGCGGCAAAGGCGTTCAGCTCCCGGTTGCTGATCACAAAAAAATGGTAGTTAAAAAACTGCGGCCCCAGGGGCGCCAGCAGTTCGCGGCCCAGGCCGGAGACATACTGGCTGATGTCCGGGTCGTCGAGCAGGGTGAACTCCTTGCGGACAATACTCAAAAGCCGCTCGCCCACCTCCCGTTCCTCACCCACGGAAAAGGCGGCCGCGGCGATCCCCGGTCCGGACATGACCCCGAGGCTGCCGCTGAAACAGCAGAGTATTATTATAGAGACGATCCGGAACCAGCAGGAAAACCGTGATTTCATTCCTTGATAACTCCTTGTTGTCTCAGCCGGTCGATCAACCGGTCCATCCCCTCGGCAGTGGAGATCCGCGGCACATACCCCAGATCTTCCCTCGCCCGCCGGATGGAGAACCAGTGCGACTTGGCCAGTTGCCGGGCAAGGAAACGGGTCATCCGCGGCTCCTCGCCCCGGCCGAGCAGGCGGCTGTATCCTTCGAGCAGGGCGCCGATGCAGTAGGCGGCCCCAAAGCTTATCCCCCGTGTAACCGGCGGGATGCCGGTCCGGCAAAACAACTCGTTGATCCAGTCCCAGAGATTCACCGGCTCGCCCTGGGAGATAAAATAGGCACGACCGGCGGCAGTGGCAATGGAGCGCAGATTATCCGCGGCCAGCAGATGGGCCTGGGCCACGTTCTCCACATAGGAGATATCCACCAGGTTGCGGCCGTCCCCGACCCGGCGGAGCAGGCCCCGCCGGCCCCGGTCCAGCAGGCGGGGGACCAGGTGCGGATCGCCCGGCCCCCAGATCAGGTGCGGCCTGAGCGCGCAGGTCCTGAGCCTGGCCTGGTCAATTCCAAGCACCCGTTGCTCGGCCATGGCCTTGGTCCGGGCATAATCACAGAGAAACCGTTCGGCAAGGGGCAGGGACTCGTCATGGCCGCTGATATCGTTACCAGCAAAGACCACGCTGGGGGTGGAGGTATATACCAGGGTCTTGACCCGGTTTGCCAGGCAGGCCCTGATCACATTGTCGGTGCCGAGGATATTGATCTCCTCGTATTCCCAGCGCGGACCCCAGATCCCGGCCTTGGCAGCCACGTGAAACACGGTGTCAAACCCGGCGAATGTTTTGACCAGCAACCCCGGGTCCCTGATATCGCCGCTAAACGCCCGCACCCCGAGCTGTTCAACCTCGGGATAGCGTCCCCGGCCCAGCACCGCCACCTCATCCCCACGATCCCGGAGCTGACGGACAATGGCCAGGCCGACAAAGCCGCCGCCGCCGGTGACCAGGGCCTTCATAATGCCTGCCCCCGTATCCGGGCGGCGGCCCAGACCGCCAGTTTTTCGCGGAATATCTTGGCATTATGACGGATATCCACTGGAAAGGCGGGATGGACCAGAAAATCATCAATACCCCGGGTCAGGGGATTGGCCCCGGCCAGCTTCCGCAGTTCCTGCTCAAGCCGGGCCGGCCGCTTTTTGGAATCGTGCAACTCAACGATCAGCACCGGCACCTGGTGACCGGCCGGGCCCAGCCCCACCAGGGCGGAACGGAACACCGCCGGATGCTCGTTAAAGATCGCTTCACAGCAGACGGTGTACAGGGTCTCAACCGGGGTCCGGACCCGGTGCGCCTTGCGGCCGCAGAACCAGAGCCTTCCCTGGTCGTCAAGATAACCGAGATCGCCGATCCGGTGCCAGGTTTCACCGTTATCACCAATCTTGGCCAGTTGGTTCTCCTGATCGTTATGGTCATAGGCCCGGGTGACCACCGGCCCCTTGACCACGATCTCACCGATCTCGTCCACGGGCAGGGCCATTGATTCGTCCCATTCCCGGATCGGACCGTTGCACACCGGGATGACCCGGATGGTGATCCCGGGCAGGGGCCGGCCCACGCAGGTGCCGGCGCCGGTCCTGGTTTTTTCCCAGGTATGGTCTAAAATCTCGCTGCCGGTGATGGAGGCGATGGGCAGACACTCGGTGGCCCCGTAAGGGGTATGGACCTCGCCATCTTCAGCCATGATCGCCCGCACCCGCCCGATCAACTCACCGGATACCGGCGCCCCGGCCATGAGGATCTTTTTCAGCGAGTCCAGCCGGATGTTCTGCTCAAGACAGTAACGGCTGACCACGTTCCACAGGGCCGGCGAGCCAAAGGAGTAGGTAGCCCGGTATTCCCGGATGGAGCGGATAAAACGGACCGGATCCACCCGGGCCGGCCGGGTGGGATCCATGTCCGGCACCACCACCGTGGCCCCCAGGGCAATGGAAAAAAGGGCGAACAGCGGGAAGACCGGCTGGTCGATATCAGCGGCGTTGATTCCGTAATACTCCTGGATCAGCCGGAGCTGGGCGGCAAAGACGCCGTGCGGGTAGCACACCCCCTTGGGCGGCCCGGTGCTGCCGGTGGTGAACAGGATCGCGGCCGGATCGTCCTGGTCCCGCATCAGCGCGGCAAAGGGCGCCGCTGCTGGTCCCAATCTGTCCGCGGTAAAGGACCGGCCGAACAGACCGCAGGAGTTGCCCACGCAGATACTGGTGCGCACGGTGGCAAAGGGGGCCGGGAACAGGGTCTTGAACAAGTGGGCCCTGGGAATCCCCACGAACACGGTGGGCGCCACCCGGGCCACGCAGCGGCGCAGATTTTTATAGCCCATGCCGGGATCAATGAGGATGATCACCGCGCCGAGCTTGAACAGGGCAAAGGTCAGGGCGATAAACTCAAGGGACGGCTTGACCATCAGCAGGACCCGGTCCTGCTGGCTCACCCCCCGCTCCTTGAGGGCCAGGGCAAAACCGTCCGCTATCCGGTCCAGTTCCGCGAATGTCCAGCTCCGCGGTTGCCGGCCGGCCGGCATTACCAGGGCAATGCGCTCCGGATACCGGCGGGCGGTCTCGGACAGGGACTGGGCGATGTTGCAGTTCAGCATACGTCAGAAATGTAAAGTGTGAAATGTAAAATGTGTCGGTCTCGCAACAACCCGCTCGACGGATGTGATTCGTCTTGTAACTTGTTGATTTTATTGGGTGGCATTTGAAGCCTTTCGGGTTGTTACGAGTTCATCAAATGTGAAATGCAAAAAACAGCGCACGCCTGTATGAGGATACTATCAAGGCTCCAGGCTCCGCTTAACCAACCGGTTACTCCGGGGAAACCGGCGGCTGGAGGCGGGCGAAAAAATCCTCCACCAGCGGGCCGATCTCGGCAAAGGCATCCTCAAGCAGATAATGACCGGCCTCGGGGAAAAAATGAGCCTCGGCCGTCGGAAAGCGGCGCAGCCATTCATCGTAAAAATAACGGTTAAAACAAAAATCCCGGCCGCCCCAGAGAACGAGCATCGGCGTGTTGCGCAACTCCGCCAGCCGCTGTTCGATTTCAACCAGGGTCTCCCAGGAGGGATCACCGGGAGAAAGGGGGATGTCCCGGACAAACCCGAGAACCGCGACCCGGTTCCGCCAGGAGTCATAGGGGGCAAGATAGCCGCGGGCCGTCTCCTTATCCATCTTTTTTGTTACTGCCATGGAGATCGCCGGCCGGGCGAAACCGTTCAGCCCGCGGACCAGGAGATCGCCCAGCAGCGGGGTCCGGCAGACCCGGATCCGGAGCGGAATGCGCGGCGAACGAAAGGCGGCGCTGTTCATCACCACCAGTCCCTGGACCCGCTCCGGGGTCCGGCCGGCCACGCCCATGCCGATGGCCCCGCCCCAGTCATGGACCACCAGGGAATAACGGTCCACCCGCAGATGGGCCAGGAGCTGTTCAACATTGGCGATATGGTCGGCCAGCCGGTAGGGGTAGTCCCGGGGCTTGTCGGAAAGGCCGCAGCCGATATGGTCGGGCACGATTAGCCGGTATCTGTCCCGCAGCAGCAGGACCAGGTTACGAAAAAAAAAGGACCAGGTCGGGTTGCCGTGCAGCATGACGATGACCGGTCCATGGCCCTCGTCCAGATAGGATAGGCAATGGCCGTCGATCTCCAGCTGTTTCGGAGTAAAGGGATAAAGGGGAAGGGAATTCATAGGGTCAGGGGTCAGGGGTCAGGGGTCAGGGAATATTATATTCCGGTCCATGATCACAACCACATATTTTTTTCACTGTCCACTGTTCCTGGTTCTTGGTGCCTGGTGCTTGGTTCACTTGCCCACGGTTTTTTCCGTCCTCTGTTCCTCTGTCTTCCGTCTCTCGTCTCTCGTCTTCCGTCTTCCGTCCTCTGTCATCCGTCCCCTGTCTCCTGTCTCCTGTCATCTGCAAAGAGATAGGAAAAATCCGCTGGCCCATCATCGTCATCCGGGTCGGACGTTACCGCCCGGATCATCCTGTCCCGGAGCAGTTGTTCCCGGGTCTCCTGGTAACGACGGGCCAGGAGGCGTTCCGGGAACCTGGAATTATTGAGATAGGCGAAGATGTTCGCCCGGACCCGGCCGATCATCTCTTTGATGAGTCTGTCCTTTAGCGCGGCATCGATAAAATTTCGCTCCTGCTCCAGGGAAAGGAGCAACTCATTGCCCAGGGCTGAACGGATCTCCTCGGCCAGCCCGGGTTCCGGCTCCTTCGGCGCCTTTTGCCACAGCTCGTTGTTGAGTTGGATCGCCGCGTCGCAACGCAGGGTTACCTGCCACCGGTCCCCGGCCACCCGGCGGGAGAGATCATAAATATCAATGGTAATGCCATTGGCCAACTGTTCACTGATAATGGGGGGCAACGTCTCTTCCATCTTGACTCTTCTCCAAATCCAGATAAGGCATCATCCCGTTCAATCTCCCGGCCGGGATACCGACATCCCTCTTTACTCTTTTCAGTCGTTGATGCAAAGCAAGAAAAAAGAGAGGCAACAAAATAGTACCCGGACCACCCGCTATTGGCGCGGGGTTTGTGATGATAGTGGCGGCCACGGGCTGTTTATGATATCCTTGGCAATCTCTCTACTTGCCTGTTGCTTCACGCCGGGCAGCTGTTGCAGTCCGCTATTATCTGAAGACACCGGCCGCCGCACCATAATCCCGCCGGCTGAACCGATACCTGGAACTTGTAATCGCGAGCTGAGACCTCTTTGTCCGATAAAAAGCATCGTCGCTGTAAAAGGGGAATGATATGAGCGAGATCAACTGCTGGGAATACCGTAACTGCGGCCGGGAACCAGGCGGCAGACACGCCGCCGCCTCAGGGGTCTGCAGCGCCGCCACCTATGCGGAGGCCGATGGGTTCTGCGGCGGCAAAAACGGGGGCCGGTCCTGCGTCTATATCACCGGCACCTTATGCGCCGGCGATGTCAGCGGAAGCTATCCCGGCAAACTCAAGGACTGTCTGGCCTGTGACTTCTACCGGCTCCTTGAAGAGCAGCATGGGCCGGATTTCATTGCAGTCAAATTCTTCGAATATGTTAAAAGGTACTGATCAGGGCCGGGAACCGTGATCCGGCGGGACATCGCGCCGCCGGCCTCAAACCTGTTTCCTGCAATCGGCAAAAACGGATGAGATCCCAAAAACGTCCATATCCAGGCTCCATTGAGGAGGCCGTTGCCGCCCTGGTATCGTACCTGCCCCTGAAAGAAAAAGCAGCTATCGCCCGGATGGATGAAGACGGGTTGCTGGAGTTGAACCTTTCCCTGGGCCTATATGTCAGGGACCGGCTGGGACTCTGGTCTGAAAACAAAAAATTGCTGGACGAGTGTCTCAGCCGTTTCCCCGGCCCTGGCAAAGAGGTGTATAAAGATGCCGCCACAGCGGTCATCATCAAGGCCCTGTGGCAAAAACTGCGGGAAACCCACTCGTTACGGATCGTCTGAGACCGCCGCAAAGGAGCAAGGGCGACCTTGCGGGCCGCGGGCCTAGCCGCACTCGCAGCCGGGCCCGCAGGCAGGAGCGCCCCCGGCATCGGTATCGCACTCGCAGCCGGCGCCGCAGCCGGCGGCCATGGCCGTCATTGCGGCCCGCTCGGCAGCGCTGGTCTCCCTGACCTCCATCACCTCGACATCAAAATTAAGCCGCTGGCCGGCCATGGGATGGTTGAGGTCAACAACCACGGTCTCTTCGTCCTTGAACGATTTCACCACGAGCATGATCGGTCCCTGCGGCCCCTGGGCCTCAAAGGCCATCCCTTCCTCTATTTCCATATCAGCGGGGAACTGGCTCCGGGGGATCTCCTTGAACAGATCCTCCTGGGCCGGGCCATAGGCATCTTCGGCCTCAATGGTGATCTTGGCGCGGTCACCGGCCCGCATCCCCATCAGTTCTTTTTCCAGGCCCGGGATGACCTGGCCGGAGCCGGTAATAAAGGCCAGGGGTTTTCCCTCCTGGGAGCGATCCACTTCCTCGCCCGAATCCAGGGTCAGGACATAGGAAAGGGCCACGAACACGTTGTCTGCGATCTTCATAATGTTTTTCTCCTTTGATGCAAAAAAAAAATCCGGGTCAAGCTCCGTTCCGTGAACTTGACCCGGGGCGACTTTGTCGGTCTCGCAACAACCCGCGACACGGTAGACCGGAATTGTTACGACGCCGTCAACTTTGATGAACTCGTAACAACCCGAAAGGCTTCAAATGCCACCCAATAAAATCAACAAGTTACAAGACGAATCACGTCCGTCGAGCGGGTTGTTGCGAGACCGACAACTTTAACAGGTGGCGCGTCCGGGTCCGTACCGGACGGAAAAGTTTTATAACATAAAATCAAAAACAGGGCCAGGCAGAAAATCCAGGGAATCGAACAGCCACCGTCCGACCCGGCGGACGTGGTTTATCGAACAGCCACCGTCCGATCCGGCGGACGTGGTTTCAGGAAGAGAGATTCCCGTCTTTGATCCGCCGGCCCTCTTTCAAATACCTGAAAAAGGTCTTGCCGGGAACCGGCTTGCTAAACAGGTAACCCTGGAACTGTTCGCAGCCGCGCTCCCGGAGAAAACTAAGCTGGGCCTCGGTTTCCACCCCCTCGGCCACCACCTTCAGACCGAGGCTGTGGGCCATGAAAATGGTTGCCGAGGTAATGGCCGCGTCCTCTTCGTTGTCCGGCAGGTCCTTGACAAAGGCCCGGTCGATCTTGAGGGCATCAAGGGGCAGCTGTTTGAGATACTGCAACGAGGAATAACCAGTGCCGAAATCATCCATGGAAAAGCAGACCCCCATGTCGCGCAAGGCCCGCATGATCCGGATCGCCCCCTGGACATCACCCATGACAATGGACTCGGTTATCTCCAGTTCCAGGCTCCCGGCGGGCAGCCCGGTCTCCTTAAGCACCCTGGTGACCACCTCCACCAGGTCATCCTGATGGAACTGGCGGGGGGAAAGGTTCACCGCCACGTTGAGCGGATGACCGTTTTCGTGCCATGACGCGGCCTGCTGGCAGGCCGTGGCGAGCACCCATTCGCCAATGGGTATGATCAGCCGGGTCTCCTCGGCCAGGGGAATAAAATCGAGCGGCGAAACCAGCTCGCCGTTTCTCAGCCAGCGCACCAGGGCCTCGGCCCCGGCAATGGTCCCGCGCTCGATGCTCACCTTGGGCTGGTAATATACCTCGAACTCCCGCCGTTCCAGGGCCCGCCGCAGGCTGTTCTCCAGCTCCAGACGTCGCCTCACCTCCTGGTTCATCCTTTCGGTAAAGAGCTGAAAATTGCCCCGGCCCAGTTCCTTGGCCCGGTACATGGCCAGTTCGGCGTTTTTGATCAGGGCAACGGCATCCTCGCCGTCGGCCGGGTAGAAGGTAATGCCGATACTGGCGCCGGCAAAGAATTCCTGCTCCTCGACCCGGATCGGTTCGGCAAAGGCATTCTCGATCCGCCGGGCCACCTCCAGGGCATCCCTTTCATCTTTAATCTCGGTCAGCAGCATGATGAATTCGTCACCGCCGACCCGGGCCACCGTGTCCTCGTCCCGGCAGCACTCCTGCAGCACCCCGGCAACCTCCTGCAGGAACCGGTCACCGACATTGTAGCCCAGGCTGTCGTTGATATTCTTGAAATTGTCCAGATCGAGAAAAAACACCGCCAGTATCCGCCGGTGTCGCCTGGCATAGGCCATCGACACCTCCAGCCGATCAATGAAAAGCTGGCGGTTGGGCAGCCCGGTCAGGGCGTCATGATAGGCCTGATGCTGCAACTGTTCCTCGCCCCGCTTGACATCGGTGATATCATAAAACACGGCAACATAATGGGAGGTCTTCCCCTGGAGATCCTTGACCGCGGTGATGGACAGCCTTTCCGGATAGGCCTCGCCGTTTTTCCTCCGGTTCCAGATCTCGCCGCTCCAGAGGCCCTGGTCATTGATGGCCTGCCACATCTCCCGGTAAAACTCCGGACCGTGCAGGCCGGACCGCAGGATCCGGGGATTTTTGCCGATCACCTCGTCGGCGCTATACCCGGTAATCGCCGTAAAGGCCGGATTCACCTGTTCGATTTCAGCGTCGGCATTGGTGATCGTAACCCCCTCGATACTGTTCTCGAAAACCGATGCCAAGAGCAGCATCCGCTGCTTGCGCTCGGTAATGTCCTGACCGAACAGATACACC
This sequence comes from Desulfobacterales bacterium, assembly GCA_021647905.1. NCBI lineage: Bacteria > Pseudomonadati > Thermodesulfobacteriota > Desulfobacteria > Desulfobacterales > Desulfobacterales bacterium. Next base: position 15,385 of record JAKITW010000017.1, read on the forward strand.
GAACCGGTCTCCTTTATCGGCACCGACATGAAGGAAAAGACCTTATCATCAATCCCTGTTTCAACATCCCGGACCATCTCTCCGGTTTCAAGGGCCCGGCGGAAACTTGTCAGCAGAAATTCCGGCAGACAGCTGCCGGTCGCACATTGCCATTTTTCAAGCAGGTAGGAGGATGCCGGGTTGGCATAGAGTATGGTGCCGTTGTCAGCGACCCGTAATATGGGGTTGGGGTTCTGTTCCGGGAACTCGGCCAGGACCCGGATCTTTTTCTCTGCTTCATGCAGTTCGGTGATATCGCGGCAATTGAGCACCACTCCCGAGACCGTGTTATCCCTTTCCACCGCCGGGTAACAGGCTATATCCATGAAAAAAACAGGGCCGCCGGCAGAGGCGGACCACTCCTCCTGGACCCTGACCGTCTCGCCGGCCAGGCACCGGTCCACCCTTTCCTTGATCCGGGCAAAAGACTCGGCTCCCATCAGATCGGCCACGGAACGGCCCACCACCTCACCACGTTGTCTGTTAAAGGCCTTTAGAAAGGCATCGTTAACAGCCAGGTACACATAGTTCCGGTCCAGCAAGGCCATATGCTCGGAAGAGGCGGCCACGATCTGTTCATAGCGCCGCAGACTCCGTTCGAGTTGCCGCCGACGCACCTGGGCCCCGGCCAGCAGCCAGGAGCCAATGGTCAGCACGACAAGCAGGGCAACATCCACGACCAGCATCCGGATGCGGAAAGGATACAGTGCCGCGTGGAGGGTTGCCGTGGGCATGAAGGAAATTATCCGCCAGAAATAGGCATCCTGTCCCGGATCATCACCCTTGTCGGTGGAGAGCAGCCGCTCGCCAAGGTTCTTCCGCGCCTCCCGCACCGGGTAGATGGTGGCAAACGATATCAATCCGTCTTGGTTGATGAACTGTCCTGATTCTTCAGCAATTATTTTCTGCCAGGCATCGGGGTAGCGGTTGGCAAAGGTCATATCCCGGCCCTCGGGGAACATGAACCCCCATTCCTCCTCGGGCCGGGCGCCTTTCAGCCAATAGCCCGCGGAGTTCAGCAGCATGATGCCGCCATGGAGCGAGGTCGCCGTCCTCGGTCCCAGATCTTGAAGAAATTTATTACCCAGATAGTTGAGAATAACGATGCCGGTCCCGCGGCCCTGGGAATCAAAGGTCGGGGTGGCAAAACGGATGACCGGCTTGAACGGCCTTTCAACCTCTTTGTTTTCCACGTTCAGATCAAGGGGGGATACGAAAATCTGTCCCTCGGCCAGACCAATCGTCTCCTGAAAATAATAGCGGTCCCCCTTGAACTGCAACCCCTCGTCCGGCACAACAACCGGACCGGCCGGGGATTTGTTGACCCTGATGACCTCCATGCCGTCGGCATCAAGAAAACGGATCTGGTCATAACCGGTCTTGAATCTGCTGAAGACCAGAAACTCCCTGATCAACTGCTCCCGGGCGTCATTGTCATTCCTGTTGGCGAAAAAGACCTCAAACTCGTGATGTTTGGCCAATATCATCAGATCGGAAACAATGGCCTCGAACCGGGCGGCGATATTCTTTTCCTGCTCGTTGAGATAGACCGCTTCCCGGCCCATGATGATGGTCTCTTCCACCCGGTGGCGCTTCATATAGAAAAAAACCGAAACCACGCCCAGGAGCAGGAGCAGGGGCAGAAACAGCTTGAAAAACCGTCTTGCCACCGTGTCCATGCCGTTTCCAGTCGGATAATTAGCATGCATTGGCCCTGCTCCCTTTAGTTAACATTCAATAATCCCCCTCCTGTCGGGAAAGGGGTCTTCTTCTACCAACGGCCGCTCCATTGAGAAGGGCCGGCTGTTCATAAACAGGCTATCAAGCAGGAACTCGCTTCGCCGCAACGGCGATTCGGAATCCATAAGCATATCCTGCCGAAGTTGTTTCAAATTCCGCTTTTGCCGTCACAGCCGCGGCTCAGGGTCCGCTACACCGTTCGCTATAAGAAAACCCCTTTCCCGGTCCAACCTCAAACGTACGGGGTTTACCGAAACCCTGCTCCATTTATCGTTTAAAAAGGAATCGAAAGAATCAGATCGGCGGGGCAATGGTGACAATGACCCGCATGTCGGTGATGGCCCGGACCCCGTGCGGCTCACTGATGTCCGAGATAAGGATATCACCGGTCTTGGCCGGAATTTCAGCGTTATCCGCGCCCAGGAAGGCCCCCTCCCCCTCGATCACCAGAATGCTCAACTGACCGTCAAGCTGATGGGAGTGGACCGGAAAGGTCAATCCGGCGCTCAGGTTGAAATTGATGATCCGGAAATAGGCCGAATCGTGTACCAGAAACTTGTTCATCTTTTTGGGATCAAACTCACGGGCCGTATCCAGGTCTATTTTCCTCATGAACCGCTCCTCCTTTTTGAGCTGTCTTGGGTATCTCCATGCCGTAACAACGGAATTTATTTCTTATATTATAGCAAACAATCCCTGGTTTTGCCCGGGGGAAAGCGATTATCCTTCACCCCGCCACGGCATAACCCTTGTATCTTCCGTACTTAATAGCCGATAGAACTTGACAACCGCGGTCCGGCCAAGGTATTCAATGCTGACCTGCGCCGGAGGGCCTGTCAAGCTCATGCAGCCTTGCGGGCGCGGCCGGACAGCGGCAAAATCACCACAGGAGCGGAGAATGGTTCACGGCAGAGATGCCAATAACAGCGGCCACGACCAGTCCGGCGGCCGGGGCACTGTTTTCGGGGGACTGGGCAGAAGGCTCTTTGTCCTGTTTCTTGTCATCTCGCTGGTTCCCCTGGCCGTGGTCAGCTGGCTGAGTTATCACAACGCCCGGCAGAGCCTGAAGAACAGGGCAATCCAGTCGATGTCCGTTGCGGTACAGCTCAAGAAACGATATTTCCAGGCCTTTTTCACGGAACGGTTGAACGACCTGCGCACCCAGGCCGGCCTGACCGGGAATGTGGAATTGCTGGAAAGACTGGCGCAGGGGAAAGGGGCCGGGCCCAGGGACAATCCGGTTCCGACAACTCCCGGACAGGTATCTGTCACCGGCGCGGCAGCGGATCTCGACGATTTCAGACGGACGCAGGGCTATGACGCCATCCTCCTTATCGACCCGTCGGGAGTTGTCCTGCACAGGACCGGCTCCGGCCCGCAACCTGGATTCAATATATTCTCCGGTCCCCATTCCGACAGCTCCTTTTCCCGCGCCTGCCGCAAGGCCCTGGCCCGGCCCGGCCGGCCCTTCTGTTCGGACATGGGATATTTCACCGTGGACGCCCGCGAACCGGAACTCTTCCTGGTCCAGGCAATAAAAAACAACTCCAAGGTGCTGATCGGGCTGATGGCCCTGCAGATGCCCATCGGGCCGATCAACGATATCCTGCGGGAACATACCGGCCAGAGTCTGACCGGAGAGACCCTGCTGGTCGGCGCTGACCGGCTGATACGCTCCGACTCCCGCTTCGACCGGAAACCAACGGCCCTGAAAAAAAGGGTGAACATGGACTGGTTCCAGGAAGAACTGACCCGGCCGGCGAACGCTTCCGGCCCGCTTTTCCCCCACAGAGACCCCTGGCAGGCCAGGCTTTATACCAACTTTCGCGGCCAGCGGGTGCTGGGCGTACACAGTCATCTGGAGACTCTCCGGCCGTTGGGCCTGCACTGGACGATTATCGCCGAGATCGCCGAGGCCGAGGCCCTTGAGGCGGCAACCACCCTGCAGTATATCATCATCGGCCTGGTATCGATCACCGCCCTGCTGGTCCTCCTCCTGGCCTGGACCGCCACCCGCCGGATCGTGGCCCCGGTCCTGGCCATCTCCGCCTGGGCCAGGCGGGTGGCAACCGGTGATCTCGCCCCGGCCGAAATCCCCTGGGCCACCCACGAGATCACTGAGTTGAAGAACAGCTTCGGCCACGTGGTGGCCTCGCTCAACGTGGTGACCCAGGTCTGCAAGCAGATCGCGGTGGGTGATTTTGATACCTCGGTTGCCATCCGCGGCGACCAGGACCAGTTGGGCCGGGCAGTGAACCAGATGGCCGAGAACCTGCGGGCCGTGGTCCGCCAGACCGACGGCGTGGCCCAGGGCGACTATACCATTGAGATCAGCCCCCGCTCGGAAAAGGACAAACTGGGCCGGGCCCTGTTTCACATGACCAGCACCCTGGGCCGGCTCAATGCGGAAAAGGAACGACAACTATGGCTCCAGAGCAGTCTGACCGCGCTGGGCGACCGGCTCCACGGCGAACATGACCTCAGAACCCTGTCCCACAACATCCTGAGCTGCATCGCCGAGCTGCTCAAGATCCAGGTCGCCACCATGTTTCTGATCAAGGACGAACAACTGAACATGGTCGGCATGTATGCCTTTGAAAAAAACATCGATGCGGTTCGATCCTTCAGGATCGGCCGCGGACTGGTGGGCCGGGCCGGGCTGGACGAAAAAATAGTGGTCCGCAACAGCCTGCCGCCGGACTATTTCGGCATCAACCTTGACCGGGCCGATGTTACGCCCGACCACCTCGTTGTTGTGCCGTTCTTCTTTGAAAACAAAATCAAGGGAGTAATGGAATTCGGTTGCCATGGCCGACCCAGCGGCCGGCAACTCGAGTTTCTCGAACAGGCCGCGAAAAACATCGGCATTGCGGTCAATACCACCGAGTCCCGCATCAGGACCGCCATCCTGCTCGAACAGACCACCCAACAGGCCGAGGAACTTCAGGTGCAGCAGGAGGAACTGCGCCAGGCCAACGAGGAACTGGAGGAACAGACCCGGGCGCTCAAGATCTCAGAGGAAAGGCTCCAGGAACGGCAGGAGGAGCTGCACATAGCCAATGACATGCTGGCGGACCGGGCCCGGGCCCTGGAAACCGCCCGCCGGGAGATCGAGGAAAAGGCCCGTGACCTCGAGGTCACCAGCCGGTACAAATCCGACTTCCTGGCCAACATGTCCCATGAGTTGCGCACCCCTTTGAACAGCATCCTGATTCTCTCCCAGCTCCTGGCCCGGAACAAGGGAGGGACCCTCACCGCCAAACAACTGGAATATACGCAGACCATCCACACCTCCGGCTCCGACCTGCTCCAGCTGATCAACGAGGTACTCGACCTGGCCAAGGTCGAGTCCGGCCGGCTGGAGGCCCATCTTGAAGAGGTCGAACTGGAGCAACTCATCGAAAAGTTGACCCGCGGCTTCAAACAGCTTGCCGCGGAAAAGGGTGTTCGCCTGGCAGTTATCCTGGAAAAGGGGCTGCCCGCCACGATCCGCACCGATCACCAGCGGCTGCTCCAGATCTTGAGAAACCTGCTGGCCAATGCCTTCAAGTTCACCGAGCACGGCACAGTGACCCTGCGGCTGTTCAAACCCGACCCGGCCACCCGTTTTACGCGCAGCCGGCTGGACCCGGCCGGGGCCGTTGCCTTTGCGGTCACCGACACCGGGATCGGCATCCCCGGGAGCAAGCATGACCTGATCTTCAAGGCCTTTTATCAGGCGGACGGCACCACCAGCCGTAAATTCGGCGGCACCGGTCTTGGACTGTCCATCTCCCGGCGGCTGGCCAAACTCCTTGGCGGCGAGATTCAACTGCAAAGCGCCCGGGGCAAGGGCAGCACCTTTACCTTGTTCGTCCCCAGGGAGCCGCGGCACCCAGTTACCACGGAAGCCGCGGAGGTGCCGCCGCCATTGCCGAGCCCGGCACGATCCCGGCCCCGGGGGCCTGACAAGACGCCAGCGGCCGCACAGCAACCGGAAACGGCCCGGGAAACGATCAAGGACGACCGGAGAAACCTTGCCGATACCGATGGCTCCCTGCTGGTTATCGAGCATGACCCGATCCTTTTGAAACAACTTCTCGACCTGTGCCGGGAAATGGGTTTCAAGTGTCTGCTCGCCGAGGATGGAGAGGCAGGGCTTCACCTTGCCGACTATCACCGGCCCAGCGGGATCATTCTCGCTGCCGGGCTGCCGGGCATCAACGGCCGTGAGGTCCTGGCCCGGCTCAAGGACAATCCCCGGACCCGCCCCATCCCGGTCCACCTGATCTCCGCGGCCGACGCCCCGCCGGAAGGACTCCTGGCCGAAGCCACCCTCTTTCTCCACCGGGTGAAGGGCAACCGGCCCCGGGGCCGGCAACGGCTGCGCCGGCTGGCCCATGACCGGGAACCATTGTTCCAGGGCCGGCGGATTATGGTGGTGGACGACGACATGCGCAATGTGTTTGCCCTGTCCAGCGTACTCGAAGACAAGGGCTTTGAGATCATCGCGGCCCGCAACGGCCGTGAATCTCTTGAAAAAATCAGCAGACAACCGGATATCGACCTGGTGCTGATGGACATCATGATGCCGGAGATGGACGGCTACCAGGCCATTGCCGCCCTCAGGAAACAGGCCCGGTTTCAATCGCTGCCGATCATTGCCCTGACCGCCAAGGCGATGCAGGGCGACCGGCATAAATGTATCGCCGCCGGGGCCAGCGATTATCTGGCCAAGCCCTTTGACACCGAAAAACTTCTCTCGCTGCTCAGGGTCTGGCTGTACCGCTGAGCAGCGATGCCGTAAGGCCGGCTCAGGGGTCTGCCTGGCAAAGCCGGACCGGCTCCGGGCATTGCCTTTGCAGAAGAGACTGGGAATCCGGGCAAAGAAGGAGTAAATTATAATTTGCTTTTTTTCTCAGCAACTTTTTCCGGTTGTTATAGAGAAAAACAATCACCCGGGCTGAACCGGGGTGGACTTTAGAACCTGGCCATCAACCCGTTCCTGACAACCGACCATGGCGGAAAAGAGCACCATTCTCATTGTTGACGATCAGCCGGCCAACCTCCTTGCTCTGGAAGGTCTGCTCGAGGACCTGGACCTGAGCATCGTCACCGCGACCTCCGGCAACCAGGCATTGAGCCTGATGCTTGAGCACGATTTTGCCCTGGTGCTCCTCGACGTGCAGATGCCGGACATGGATGGTTTTGAGGCCGCGACCCTGATGCGCGGCCGCAAGGAGACCCGCCATGTGCCGATCATCTTTGTCACCGCCCTTAACAAGGGGAAAAAATATATCTTCAAGGGATACGAGGCCGGGGCGGTTGACTATCTGGCCAAACCGATTGAGCCGGAAATCCTCAAGAGCAAGGTGCGGATCTTTCTCGAACTCGACCGGCAGAAGAAGCTGCTGGAAGAGCACGCCATCCTCCTTGACCTCAAGGTCCGGGAACTGCTGGAGGCCCAGCAGCAACTCAAGAAGGCCAATGTTCAACTCAAGCACCTTTCAGTGCTCGACGGCCTGACCGGGATCCCCAACCGCCGCCGGTTTGACGACTTTTTCAGTCTGGAATGGCGGCGGGCCAGCCGCGAGCACACCCCCCTCTCCCTGATCATCATCGACATCGACTACTTCAAGGCATATAACGACCGCCACGGCCACCAGGCCGGCGACGAGTGTCTGAAGCTGGTATCCGCCGCCCTGGGCAAGGCCCTGATGCGGCCCACCGATCTGATCGCCCGCTACGGCGGGGAAGAGTTCGTTGCCGTGCTGCCGGAAACAGCCCCCAGGGGAGCGCTCCATATCGCCAAACTGCTGCACCGCAACGTGGAAAAACTGGCTATCCCCCATGCCGATTCCACCGTGGCCGGCCATGTGACCATCAGCCTCGGGGTCTCCACCACCGTTCCCACCCAGGACACCGACCCCGGAATCCTGCTCGAAAACGCGGACCAGGCCCTGTATCGGGCCAAGCAGGAAGGCCGCAACCGGATCGTCACCATCAACTGCTGATCTTCACCGGGCAGATCCGGCCACCACCCTGGAGCAGAAGGCCGCAACCGAGAAACCTAAGCATTGATCCGCCAGGGGACCCGGAACGTGGAACCGGTCCGGAATCCACGTTCCCGGTGGATAAGGCCTGTCACATCGTTGGCTGGCCGGTCGTAAAAAAACCGCGGCCCCGCCGACCGGCGGCAGGACCACGGTCATCAACAAACCCGGACGGAAACGGGCTATTTACGGTACCACTTCCCTTCACTGTCCTGGAGCCATTCGCCCGGCGCGGCCCGTTCGGCAATCTGCCGGGCCCGCCGCTGGCCGACCAGTTCGGCGCTTGTTCCCTGCTGTTGGGCAATGGCCCGGTAGACCAGCTGCCGGTCATTGTTCTCGGCCTGGATCACCTTTTCCTGGTCCCGGGCCGCGGCCACGAACTCTAGAAAACCCCGGTTGTTCTCGCCGATCACCCCCTGGGCCTTGAGCGCGTTGATATCCGGCAACCTCGCCCGCATCCGCGCCTTGATATCCCCGCCAAAGGCCTGGGTCCCGCTGACAAAGGCCAGGACCAACCCCAGGGCCAACACTGTCTGCACTATTCGAGAGATCTTCATCATTCCTGTCTCCTGCTTGCTCGATTCCAATCGCTGTTCATGACCTGCCTGCTTCGCCTGCATCCTATTTGCTCCCCTTGGTCCCTTGGTCCAGATCACCGAAAAAATCATCCAGGGCCCGGTCCACCTTGATATTGACATCAATGGTAATATGGATCGGCTTGATCTCCACCGGGGCGATATCGACCTGGTGCCGGGAATCTACCTCATACTTGGTACAGCCCGGGAGAAACGGAAAAGCCATTGCCGCCAGCAGGCAGCACAACCCGACTCTTTTCATACCACGACCCTCCTTGCACTCATTGCATCTTCTTAAGAACATCGCTGATATTGCCACTATACCCCAGGATCGTGTTCAACGGGAGCCGGAAATTGACATCAAGCAGAATCGGCTGCAGTATCCCGGTCCCGCTACCCTCCACTTCCAAGCGGACAAAGGAACCAAGGTCCCGGCGATAGGCAAAGGGCAGCGGCTTGGCCGGCTTGCCGTCCAGCCTCATCCTGACCACCAGATCCTCCCCATCGCTCTGGAACAGGAGCCGGACCCAGTTGTAACGGAAATCCTTTAATGCCGCGGCGGCAAAATCGATCTGGGCGAACCGGGGCGTATTTCGGGGAATACCGGCAAAGAGCAGATCAGCGGCCCCCATCCGGACCAGTCCGCCCTCGCCGGGGCTGGAGTAGAGAAACCCGTTGTCAAAATTAAACCTGCCCCCGCGAAAACCCAGGGGGATCCGGCCGTTGACCGTGCCCTGGCCCTGGACCTGGGCTATGCCGAACTGGTTCAGCACCTGGGCGAGATGCAACCGGTCGCAGTACAGGGTGATGTCAAAATCACGATCATCCGGGTGCAACCGGAGTCCATAGGCATAGACATGGCCCTGGCACCAGGAAAAATCGCTTTTTTCGATAAAAAGCGAAGAGGGCGACTCGATCTGAAAGGCGATTGTGCTGCGGCCGAACTTAAGATCACCCAGCGATGCCCGGCTGAAAGTTAACTGCTGCTCCGGCGCGCTGCGTATCCGGGGAAGCAGGGGCAGGGAAAGGTCCAGGGCAATATCCTCGATCAGCAGTTTTTTCTCACGGTTCTCCAGCCGGCCGTGCCGGATATTGCCGGCCAGGCTGCCGCTCAGCCGGGAGCCGGACAGGGCAAGTTCACCCCTGGCCCGCAGCTCGCCGCCCACGCTCAGACCCGGCGCGGCCGGGAACAAAGCATCCGGCCTGAAGCCGACAATCGTAACCGCGGGGATCGAAAAACCAAGCCCGGCCGCGATCCCGGCCGGGCCCGGGCCGACATCACCGCTGAACTCCAGCCGCAGCCCCGGGACCACTCCATTATCAAGAAGACCGCTGAACCGCAGGCCTTGCTCCGCCTGGTACAGGGTGGCGGCAACCGCTCCCATCTTCCGGCCCTTCCAGGAGATTGATTTGATTGCCAACTCACCGGCAGCGCCCTTTTCCCGGCCCGGCCACCGAAAAGGCGCATCGCCCCTGATCCCGGTAAATTCCAGCCCTTTTCCAGAATCCCTGATCCGGGCCTTGTCAAAGCGGAGCCGGCCGTCAAGGGTCAGACCGGACTGCTCGTCCGGCGCCGACCCGGCCGTACCGGTCAGCCGGACCAGGGGCAGGGTCGCGGTCAGGTCCCGGCCCAGGCGCAATGAAACCTCCGGCAAAAGGAAAGAAAAATCAAACCCGCCCTCAGCGTCCCGGCCATGGCTGGTTACCTTTAACTCGGACCGGCCGGCCGCAAGGGTGAGGCCGCCCTCACTTGCGCCGGAGAGCCGGGGGGTGGTTCCGGTCGCATCCAGCCGCCAGCCCGTATCAGGACCGTATCCGGCAGAAAATTCGAACTTAAGCGGAGCCACGGCAATGGAAAATATATCTGCTGAACCAATGGTTGATCCAGGGGTAAACTCCAACGCACCGGTTGCGGCCGACACCCCGCCGGGATCGATCCGGATATCAGCCCCCCCGGCCAGGGTTGCGGCCGTCGGCTGCACCAGCGCCAGATCGCTGATCTCCACCCGCCAGTCCGGGCCCTGGCCATGGACCGTCAGCCGGGCCGGACGGGACGGACCGCCCCTCACTGTAAAGGCGGCAAAGGAAACCCCGGAAGTATTATTAATCTCACCGGCCGCGTTCACCTCGTTCAGTTGGAAGGGCCGCAGCCCGAGGGCCGCCCTGCCGCTCAGTCCGAGATCACCCGTCGTCCTCATCCCGGGCAGAACCTGGTCCAGAAACGGCGCAACAGCGGCCAGGGACAACGAGCCGGCCCAGGAGAGGTCCACCCGGTTGGCGGGCGGATCCACCAGGGCCGTCACCCGGATCCCGCGGCCAGCGGGAAAAAGATCAAGTACCAGGTTCCAGCGGCCGTCCGGTTGGTCTCCAGCCGGCCGCAGGGTAAGTTCAAAGGGCAGCCGCACGGTTCCCAGGGGCGAGTCAAGGAGCAGTGTCGCTCCCCGGACTACCACCTCTCCGACCATTACCGGCACAACGATTCCGGTTTCCCGGGGCGGACCGCCGCCGGACAACCGGTCGGCCAGCGGCCGGTCAAGCCCGGCCAGGGTCAAGCGGTTGTCAAGGTACCGGGTCCGGACCGTAAGCCCGCTGACCACCAGCCGCTTGATCCGCTTTTTGAACAACCCGGCCGGGGAAAAATCCAGTTGCAGAGCGCTCCAGGACAGAGCCGGCCGGGCCGGCGGGCCCACCTCCAGTTCGCCCAGGTCGATCCCGGTAATCCCGACCCGGCGCACATCAAGCCGGAACTCGGTGTCAGCGAACCGGTGCTGAAACCGTTGGCTCAGATATTGTTCAAGATAGCCGGGCAATAAAGGGAACAGGAGCAGCGGAGCGGCCAGGCATACCCCCAGGCCGACGAGCAGGACCGCAATAATAAAGCGCTTTTTCCGGGACATGGCTGTTACCCGTGCCGATATCGAGCCGGCTTAGCGCCGGGCCAGTGAAAAAACCCCCTTGAGGATCAACAGGACCCAGGGGGTGCCGTGGAGCAGGAGATCAAACCAGTCTATGGGCCGGACCAGGTTTCCCCTGGCAAGCATCTGCAGTTTCTCCCAGATGTGCGGCGGGCTGAAGGGGGCCAGGCCCAGGGTCAGGCAGGCGATGATCAACAGGACCCAGGGGAGATCGGCCAGTATTTTTTCCATGGGTTTTCCTTGGTCAGGGGTCAGGGCCAAAACGGGCCTTGAAAAAGGCGGACAAACAGACTAAAAAGAAACGTTTACTTTCATGCCCCGAACAGCTTGAGATTGAGAAATATGAACAGCCGCATCGATTTTTTAACCCCGGAACAGAGCTGCCTGCTGGTGATCGACCCCCAGGAACGGCTGATGGCCGCCATCCACCAGGCGGACCGGGTGATTGATAATACGGTGATCCTGATCCACTGCGCCCGGACCCTGGCAATGCCGGTCCTGGCCACCACCCAGTACGAAAAAGGGCTGGGCCCCTTTGTGCCGAAGCTGGATCAGATCTTAAACGATACGCCCCGGGTGGACAAGACCGAGTTCAACTCCTTTGCCAATCCCGGGTTTAAAAAACTGCTCGCCGGCCTGGACAAAAGGGTGGACACCATGATCCTCGCCGGGGCTGAGACCCATATCTGCATCTACCAGAGTGCTCTGGGCGCCTTGAACAACGGCTATCACGTCTGGGTCGCGGCCGACGCGGTCTCCTCCCGGAAAAAACGCGCCTCCCGGCTGGGACTGGAGCGACTCCGTACCATCGGCGCGGCCGTGGGCCCCACCGAGATGATTGTCTATGAGTTGCTGCAACAGGCCGGAACCAAAGCCTTTAAGAGCATGCTGCCCCATTTGAAATAAATAAACAATGATTTCACCGCGGTAAATATTTAGTTTTTACGAATGCATCGACCCTGGAACCGACCATGACCGGAAATGAGATTCGCGCCTGTTTTTTAAAATATTTCGCTGCCCGCGGCCACACGATCATCAACAGTTCATCCCTGGTGCCCGGGGATGATCCCACCCTGCTCTTTACCAACGCCGGCATGGTCCAGTTCAAGCAGGTATTCATCGGCGAGGAACAACGGGACTATGTCCGGGCCGCATCCTGCCAGCGGTGCGTCCGGGCCGGCGGCAAGCACAATGACCTGGAAAATGTCGGCCACACCGCCCGTCACCATACCTTTTTCGAGATGCTCGGCAACTTCTCCTTTGGCGATTATTTCAAGGAAGAGGCGATCCGTTTTGCCTGGGATTTTCTGACCAAGGAACTGGGGCTGCCCGCGGAAAACCTGTGGGTCTCGGTCTTTGCAGGGGATGACGAGGCCTTTTCCCTCTGGGAGCAGGTGCAGGACCTGCCCGCGGGCCGGATCGTCCGCATGGGGGAAAAGGATAATTTCTGGGCCATGGGCGACACCGGCCCCTGTGGTCCCTGTTCCGAGATCCATATCGATCAGGGACCTGGGGTGGGCTGCGGCTCGCCCGCCTGCAAGGTGGGCTGCGAAAATGACTGCGACCGGTTTCTCGAACTCTGGAACCTGGTCTTCATGCAGTTCAACCGCGATGCCTCGGGCGCCATGACCCCGCTGCCTGAACCGAGCATCGACACCGGCATGGGACTGGAACGGATCGCCGCCGTGCTCCAGGGCAAGGTCAATAATTACGATTCCGACCTGTTCAGCCCCCTGATCGACCGGATCGCCGCACTGACCAGCACACCGTACAACCGCGACAACCGAACCGATACCGCCATGCGGGTCATTGCCGATCACAGCCGGGCCATCGCCTTTCTGGTGGCGGACGGGGTCCTGCCCGCCAACGAGGGCCGCGGCTACGTACTCCGCCGGATCATGCGGCGGGCGGTCCGTTTCGGCCGGGCCCTGGGGCTGACCCAGAGCTTTCTCGCCGGGATCACCGCCCAGGTGGTTGATTCCATGGCCCATGCCTATCCCCATCTCAAGGATGCGGACCAACTGCTGCGCAAGGTGGCGACCAACGAGGAAGAACGGTTCCGCGAGACCCTGGACAACGGGCTGGCGCTCCTCAACCAGGAGATGGATAGACTCAGGGACCAAGGCGACGGCTTGATTCAGGGCGACTTTATCTTCAAGCTCTACGACACCTACGGTTTTCCCCTGGATATTGTCCGGGATGTGGCCCTGGAACAGGGCTTCAGCGTGGATGAGGCCGGTTTTGCCAGGGCCATGGACCAGCAGCGGCAACGGTCGAAACAATCATGGAAACAAGGGGAGATGGCCACCGTGGCCCCGGGAATCCGGGCCCTGGCCGACCAGGGGCACAAGGCCCGGTTCATCGGCTACGGACAAAAGAACGGCCAGTCACGGATCGCCGGGCTGGTGGACGAACAGGGCGAGGCAACCGACCGGGCCGGCCAGGGCGAACCGGTCTCTGTTTTCTGCGCCGAGACCCCGTTCTATGCCGAGTCCGGCGGCCAGGTCGGCGACCAGGGCGAGATCATCGGGCCGAACGGCCGGGCCCGGGTCCTGGATACGATCATTGTGGGCAACGGCCTGATCCTGCACCAGGCCGAGGTGGAGGAAGGCGCCCTGGCCACGGGAGACCCGGTGACTCTTAAGGTTACCGAGGGGCGCCGCCAACGGATCGCCAACAACCATACCGCCACCCATATTCTCCAGGCCGCGCTGCGGCGGGTCCTGGGCGATCATGTAAAACAATCCGGCTCCCTGGTGACCCCGGACCGGCTGCGCTTCGACTTCACCCATTTCTCGCCGCTGGACGAGGCGGAGATCGCCGGGATTGAAAAAATCTGCAACCAGACCATCCGGGCCAATATCCCGGTGACCACCCGGATGCTCTCCCGGGATGAGGCGATCAAGGAGGGCGCCATTGCCCTGTTCGGAGAAAAGTATGGTGACACCGTGCGGGTTGTGGCCATCGACTCCTTGAGCAAGGAGTTGTGCGGCGGCACCCACGTGGCGGCCACCGGAGAGATCGGTCTCTTAAAAATCGTCACCGAGACCGGGATCGCCGCCGGCATCAGACGGGTGGAGGCAATCACCGGGCCCGAGGCCTTTGCCCGCTTCCAGGAGGCGGAACAGCGCCTGCACCGGTTGGCCGGCCGGTTAAAAGGACTGCCCGGGGAGTTAGACGATAAACTCGACAAACTGCTGGCCCGGCGGAAATTCCTCGAACAAGAGGTGGCCCGGCTCACTGCCCGGCTCGCCTTAAGCGATCTGGACGGGCTCATCGGCAAGGCCGTCCTGGTCGAGGGAATCAAGATAGTGGTGACCGCCATTCCCCTGGATTCGCCCAAGACCCTGCGCGAGGTGGGCGACCGGATCCGGGACAAACTCGGCTCCGGCCTGGTGGTCCTGGGCGGGGTTTACCAGGACAAGGCCGCCCTGCTGGTAATGGCCAGCAAGGACCTTTCCGGCCGCCTCCATGCCGGCCGGATAGTCAAAGAACTGGCCGCCCGGGTGGGCGGCAAGGGCGGCGGCCGGCCGGATATGGCCCAGGCCGGCGGTCCGGACGCCGATCAACTCGACCAGGCCCTGGCCGCGACGGTTGAGGTGGTCCGCTCCTTTCTGGCCGACAACTGATCCCCTCTCCCCGTGAGCGGGAATGACTCCATATATAGTAGAGTGCTGAGAAACAATATATTTCAGCGCAGCACCACTGCCACCTTTTTTTCTGCTTGCCCGCCGTAGCCGTCAGGCGAAGGAGGGTCCTCTGACACCTCACCTCTCACGCTTCACGTCTCGGCATCAAAGGCCTCACCTGGCAAACAGGTGCGGCTGTACTTTATTTTTGCGCCGCCCGGGATCACTCACCTGAAAAACAGCCACTTTCAGACCACTTTGTCCACCTTTGCTCCTTTTTCATTTTCAGCCCTGTTTCCCAGGTCCCGCTCCACGCGCGGGCCACCGGTCCAGCCCCCTTCGTATCGGCTAAAAAATATTGATAAAAAAAGTTGACAGCCCTCGAACTATACATTAGATAAGCACGATAAAATAGATGAACGAGCATTCATTCATACGCAAAGAATGCCCCGCAGCAAGGCGATTGCAACGAGAAGTATTCTAAAAACAGACCAGGCCGGCGAAGATCGGCGTGGCGCCATCGGCAACCAGCATTCAGGAGCTAAGGACACGGATGATAACCCTCGATATCACCTTAATAATCCAGATAGTCAACATCCTGCTACTCATCGGCGTTTTAAACGTCGTGCTTTACAGACCGATCCGGACCGTGCTGGCCCAGCGCGAGAAAAAACTCGCTGCCCTGGAAAATGAAATCAAGACCTTTGGCAACAACATCAAGCTGCGCAAGGAAGAGGTCAACAAGCAGCTCAATATTGCCCGGGCCAAGGCCAAGGATGTGCTGGAAGAGGCGCGCAGCACGGCCCAGGAGGCAAGCGCCGGGACCCTGGCCGGAATTCGTGAAGAGGTCTCAGCGGCCAAGGCGGACCAGTTGACCGGGATCCAGAGGGAATTCACCAGCGCACGTGACACCCTCAAGGGACAAATTGAAGGCTTTGCCACCGATATAGCAGGAAAAATTCTGGGGAGGGCACTGTAATAATGAACGTAAAATTCACCTGGTCCAAACTAAAGAGCGCCGCCCTGATAACCGGGGTGCTGGCCCTGACCGCCGGCCTGGCCCATGCATCGGCTGGTGCGGAAGGCGCCCACGGGGGCGTGTCTTCGGAAAAACTCTGGGACCTGCTCTGGCGGACCCTGAACTTCGCTGTCCTGGTTTTCATCCTGGTCAAGTTCGGGGCCAAACCCATTGCCAGCGCCTTAAGGAACAGGCGGGCCTCCATCACCGACCAGTTCGCCGATCTGGAGGCGAAACGGACCGAGGCGGACCGGGCCTATCGCGAATTTGAGGAAAAGCTGGCCACCATTGATCAGGACATCAATGAGATCATTGAAAACGCCAAGGCCCGGGGCGAGGCCGAAAAAGAACGGATCCTTGAAGATGCCAAACGCACTGCCGCTGATATCAAGCGCCAGGCCGAAATGGCGGTCCAGCATGAACTGGCATTGGCCAAGCTCAACCTGCGGGAAGAGGTCGCCAACCAGGCGGTATTGATGGCCGAAGAGCTGCTCAAGCAGAACCTGCGGCAGGACGACCAGGTCAAACTGATTGAAAACTATCTTGAAAAGGTGGGAACGGTACAGTGAAACAGACGATCTTAGCCAAACGGTATGCCAAGGCCCTGTTTGCGGTCGGCAAGGAGGAAGGGAACAATGATGAGTACAGCCAGTTCCTTTCCGAGTTTGCCGCGCTTATCGACGCGCGGCCCGAGGTCATTGATGCGCTGACCAATCCCCTCTACCCCCAGGAACTGCGCGGCAAGGTCATGGCTGCCATTGTCAAGTCAATCGGCTGCGACCAGATCATGGGTAATTTCCTCAACCTGCTGGTGCAGAAAAAACGGGCCGAGATCCTGGCCGACATTGCCGATGTCTTTCAGCAGATGGTTGACGCCGACCGGAACATCAGCCGCGGCACGATAACCACTGCGGTTGCCCTGGAGGATGAACTGAAAAACAAGGTGCGGACCGCACTTGAAAAAATAACAGGAAAGCAGGTGCTCCTCGAAACCCGGGTCGATCCGTCGATTATCGGCGGGATGA
Organism: Desulfobacterales bacterium; assembly: GCA_021647905.1. NCBI lineage: Bacteria > Pseudomonadati > Thermodesulfobacteriota > Desulfobacteria > Desulfobacterales > Desulfobacterales bacterium. Next base: position 32,358 of record JAKITW010000017.1, read on the forward strand.
TCGCCAAGGTCGGCGATCTGGTGATGGATGGGAGCATCAAGAGGCAATTGACGGGTTTAAATGAATCCATAAAGGGGAGTGAATAGCCACAATGCAGATCAAAGCCGAAGAAATCAGTCAAATTATCAAGGGGCAGATCAAGGACTACGAAAGCAAGGTTGATCTGAGTGAAACCGGTACGGTTATCTCGGTGGGCGATGGTATCGCCCGCGTGCATGGCGTTGAGAAATGCATGGCCATGGAACTTCTGGAGTTCCCCCACGGCATTCTCGGCCTCGCCCTGAACCTGGAAGCGGATAACGTCGGTTGCGCCATTCTCGGTGATGTCGAGTACATCAAGGAGGGCGACGAAGTCAAGCGGACCGGCCGGATCGCCGAGGTCCCGGTGGGCCCGGAGATGGACGGCCGGGTGGTGGACGCGGTGGGTGCCCCCATTGACGGACTGGGGCCGCTCAATGCCAAGAACTTCAGTAAGATCGAAGTGATCGCCCCCGGCGTTATCGCCAGAAAGAGTGTGCATGAGCCCTGCTATACCGGCTCCAAGGCGGTCGACGCCATGACCCCGGTGGGCCGGGGTCAGCGGGAATTGATCATCGGCGACCGTCAGATCGGCAAGACCGCCCTCTGCATCGACGCGATCATCGCCCAGAAAAACACCGATGTCCACTGCGTATACGTGGCCATCGGCCAGAAGAAATCCACCGTGGCCCTGGTGGTTGAGGCCCTGCGTAAGCACGGCGCCATGGACTACACCACCGTGGTTGCCGCCTGCGCCTCCGACCCGGCGCCGATGCAGTACGTCGCCGCCTATGCCGGCTGCGCCATGGGTGAGTACTACCGTGACAACGGTCAGCATTCCCTGATCATCTACGACGATCTTTCCAAGCAGGCGGTTGCCTACCGGCAGCTCTCCCTGCTCCTCCGCCGTCCTCCGGGCCGTGAGGCCTACCCTGGCGACATCTTCTTCAACCACTCCCGGTTGCTGGAACGGTCCTCCAAGGTGAACGACGAACTTGGCGCCGGTTCCTTGACCGCCCTGCCGATCATCGAGACCCAGGCCGGCGACGTATCCGCCTATATTCCCACCAATGTTATCTCGATCACCGACGGCCAGGTGTATCTGGAGCCCAATCTGTTCTTCGCCGGCGTCCGCCCGGCGATCAACGTCGGTCTGTCGGTCTCCCGGGTGGGTGGCGCGGCCCAGTGCAAGGCAATGAAACAGGTTGCCGGTACCCTGCGCCTCGACCTGGCCCAGTATCGTGAGCTGGCCGCCTTTGCCGGCTTCGGTTCCGACCTTGATAAGGCCACTCAGCAGCAGCTGCACCGCGGCGAGCGTCTGGTGGAGATCCTCAAGCAGCCCCAGTACAACCCGCTGGCCATGGAGAAGCAGGTTTGCATCCTATATGCCGGCACCCGCGGCTTTCTCGATGCCATCCCGGTCAACATGCTGGCCGAATACGAGGAGCAGCTCTACAGCCATATCGAGCAGAAGGCCCCGGACGTCTTTGCCGACCTGCTCGCCAAACAGGAGATCGACGCCGACCTCGACGCTAAGATAAAAAACGCACTGACCGCGTTTACCGACTCGTTCAAGGCTGCGAAAGGCCTCAATTAACCAAGGGGAAAAGGCAGAGCAATGGCTACTCTAAAGGAAGTCAAGACCAAAATTGGTGCTGTGAAGAAGACCTCGCAGATCACCAAGGCCATGAATATGGTGGCGGCTGCCAAGTTGCGCGGGGCCCAGCAGAAGATGGAGGATTTCCGGCCCTATGCCGGCAAGTTCAACGACACCATGTCCACTATGTCCGGCAGCATGGACAGCGGCCAGTTTCCGCTGATGGAGATTCGCGAGGTCAAGACCGTGGAACTGGTCATCTCCTCCACGGATCGGGGCCTGTGCGGCAGCTTCAATGCCAATATCTTCAAGACCGCCGATAAAATGATCGCCGCCTACCAGGCGGAGGGCAAACAGATCAGCCTGGTCTGCATCGGCAAGAAGGCCAACAGTTATTACCAGAAAAGAGGCAAGGTGCGGGCGGCGCATCTGGACATCATGAGTACCTTCCAGATGTACAACGCCCGGGCAATCGCCCAGGACATCGCCGACAATTTCCTGGCCGGCGAGGCTGACGAAGTGCATATCCTCTATGGCAAGTTCCACAACGTGGCGGTGCAGAAGCCGGCCCAGGTCATGCTCCTGCCGGTACAGCCGGAGGAAGCGGCCCAGGAAGGCGTCCAGGCGGCAGCCGACTACATCTATGAGCCCAGTACCAACGAGATCATGGAGGTGCTGCTGCCGCTGTACCTGAACACGATGGTCTATTACGCGATGCTGGAGACCAACGCCAGTGAGCAGGCCGCCCGGATGACCGCCATGGATAACGCCACCCGGGCCTGTAATGATATTATCGACCAGTTGACCCTGGTGTACAACAAGGCCCGGCAGGCGGGTATCACCGCCGAGCTGATGGACATCGTCGGCGGTGCCGAGGCCCTTAAATAAAACGGACATTGATATTAAGGAAGCGTTAACTTCTTAACACTTTTCTGGAAGCTGAGGAGGCTTGTTGCTCTATGAGTGCAGAACAGACTGCAGGGAATATTGGAAAAATAGTTCAGGTAATCGGACCGGTTTGCGACGTCGAGTTTGCGGCGAACCAGCTGCCGGCCATCAAGAATGCCCTCATGGTCAGCAACCCGGCGATCAATGACAAGGCCGACAACCTGGTCATCGAGGTTGCTCTGCATCTGGGTGACAACGTGGTCCGCTGCGTGGCCATGGACCAGACCGACGGGCTGGTCCGGGGGATGGAAGCCCGTGATAGCGGGGCCCCGATCATGATCCCCTGCGGCGCTCCGGCCCTGGGACGGATCATGAACGTGGTCGGTCGCCCGGTTGACGGCCTCGGCCCGATCGACTCCGACAAGATGCGGGCCATTCACCGCCCGGCCCCGTCCTTTACCGATCAGGATACCGAGGTGAACGTGCTTGAGACCGGGATCAAGGTTATCGACCTGCTGGTCCCCTTCCCCCGGGGCGGCAAAATGGGCATGTTCGGCGGCGCCGGCGTGGGCAAAACCGTTATCATGATGGAGATGGTAAACAATATCGCCATGCACCACGGTGGTATCTCGGTCTTCTGCGGCGTGGGTGAGCGAACCCGTGAAGGCAACGATCTCTACAACGAGATGAAGGAGTCCGGCGTTCTGCCCAAGGCGGCCCTGGTGTACGGCCAGATGACCGAGCCTCCGGGAGCCCGTTCCCGGGTGGCCCTGACCGGTCTGTCCGCGGCCGAGTACTTCCGGGATGAGGAAGGCCAGGACGTGCTCTTTTTCGTCGACAATATCTTCCGTTTCACCCAGGCCGGTTCCGAGGTTTCGGCCCTGCTCGGCCGGATTCCCTCGGCGGTGGGTTACCAGCCGACCCTGGGTACCGACCTTGGTGAACTCCAGGAGCGGATCACCTCCACCTCCAAGGGCTCGATCACCGCGGTCCAGTGCGTGTACGTGCCTGCCGACGACTTGACCGACCCGGCCCCGGCCACCACCTTTGCCCATCTCGACGGTACCGTGGTTCTCTCCCGGCAGATCGCCGAACTCGGCATCTACCCGGCCGTGGATCCGCTGGACTCCACCTCCCGGATCCTGGATCCCAACGTCCTGGGCGAGGAGCATTATTCAGTGTCCCGTGGCGTGCAGGTGACCCTGCAGAAGTACAAAGATCTTCAGGACATCATTGCCATTCTCGGCATGGACGAACTCTCGGAAGAGGATCAGGTCACCGTAACCCGGGCCCGTAAGATCCAGCGTTTCCTGTCCCAGCCCTTTACCGTTGCCGCGGTCTTTACCGGCATGGAAGGCAAGTATGTAAAAGTGGCCGAGACCGTGCGTGGCTTCAAGGAGATCCTCGACGGCAAGCATGACGACCTGCCCGAGACCGCCTTCTACATGGTCGGTGGAATCGACGAGGCCGTGGCCAAGGCAAAGAAAGAGGCCGAGGCCAACGCTTAAGCGCGTCGGCTGTCGCTACTGACGAGCAGTTATCGAGTGTGACCCGGCCCGCGCCGGGGAAAAGAAGGAACAAGGATAATGGCTGAGAAGATCAAACTGGAAGTGGTAACGCCCAGGGGCGCTATTTTAAACAGGGATGTCGATATCGTCACCGCGCCCGGATATGGCGGTGAGTTCGGGGTCCTGGCCAATCACGCCCCTTTCCTGAGCACCATCAAGATCGGGACCATGGCCTACCGCGACGGCAGCGAAGCCCAGGAACTGATGATCAGCGGCGGCTTCTGCGAGGTGTCCGGCAACAAGGTCACCTTTCTGGTTGAGAGCGCCGAGGCCGGTCACGAGATTGATGTGGACCGGGCCATGGCAGCCAAGGACCGGGCCGAGAAAAGACTGGCCGCGGCCCAGCAAAAGCAGGAAGAGATCAACCGGGCCCGGGCCGAGGCCGCATTGCAGCGGGCTCTGCACCGTTTGAGGGTGGCTAAAAGCGAGGGTTGAAATTTCCGGCAAAAGCCGGTAAAAGAACATGGTGGTTTTATCCAGGCCGTCCGCAAGGGCGGCCTGTTTTATGTCCAAGGCCCGTATATCGAAAAGGATGAGGAGGAATAACCAGGATGAAGCCGAAAGAGAGAATGGCAATACCCAGACAGAAGGCCACCGAACTGGCCGTTGCCGACCGGGTTACCAATTTTGATGAAGTCACCGCCGGGTACGACCAGGAAACCGCGCTGCGCGAGGCCGAGCGGTGCCTGACCTGCAAAAAACCGACCTGTCGAAACGGCTGTCCGATCCATAACAATATCCCCGGGTTTATCCAACTGCTCCGGGAAGGACGGGTCGAAGATGCCTACTGGACCATCCGCGAGACCAGTTCCCTGCCCGCGGTCTGCTCCCGGGTCTGTCCCCATGAGTTTCAATGCGAGGGTTCCTGCGTGCGCGGCAAAAAAGGCGAGCCGGTGGCCATCGGCATGCTGGAACGCTACATAGTCGACTGGATGGTGAGCAATAATAAAAATATGATGCAGGAATGCGCCAGGCCCAAGGGCAAAAAGGTGGCCATTGTCGGCTCCGGTCCCGCCGGGATGACCGTGGCCTTCTACCTGGCCCACGCCGGCTATGAATGCACCATCTTCGAGAGCCTGCCCAGGTCCGGCGGCATGCTCATTGTCGGGATTCCCGCCTATCGGCTGCCCCGGGACATCATTGATGCTGAATTCGATGCCCTTAAAAGCTGCGGGGTCAAGATCATCAACAACGTGGTTATCGGCAAGGACAAGAGCCTGGAGGAGCTGAAGCAAGAGTTTGACGCGGTGTTCATGGGCATCGGCGCCCATGCCAGCCGCAAACTGGGCATTGACGGCGAGGAACTGGAGGGTGTCTCGCACGGGGTGGACTACCTGCGCAAGATCAACCTGGGCGAGACCATGGACATCGGCCGCAAGGTGGTGGTGGTCGGCGGCGGCAATGTGGCCATCGACGTGGCCCGCACCGCATTGCGGACCGGCTCCGACCAGGTGTTCATCCTCTACCGCCGGACCAAGCAGGAGATGCCGGCCGCAGCGGCCGAGATCCATCACCTGGAGGAAGAGGGGGTCAAGATCGAATTCCTGGCCGCCCCGGTCAGGATCCACGGCCAGAACGGCCGGCTGACCAAAATAGAGTGCATCCGGATGAAACTGGGCGAATGCGATGCCTCGGGCCGCTGCCGGCCGGTGCCAATCAAGGACTCCAACTTCATGATCCAGGCCGACTCGATCATTGCCGCGATCAGCCAGGACGTGGAGCCCACCGCCAATAACGGCATTGACTTTGCCATGACCCGCTGGGGCACCTACGAGGTGGATGAGGATACCCTGCAGACCTCGGTACCCTGGATCTTTGCCGGCGGCGACGCGGTACTCGGCCCCCAGACCGCGGCCAAGGCGGTTTACCAGGGCAAGGTGGCCGCGGAATCGATCATCCGCTTCCTGGAAGGCCGGGACCTGAAAGAAGGCCGGTTCCCGGAAAAAGAGGCCGTGGCTGCGGAGAAGAAGTAACCCTTACTCTCTTTTCAGTTGCAATCAAGGCCGTGTCCATTTCAGACGCGGCCTTTTTATTTACCGCCCGGACCTTCACCAATAAACTTGCTGACAGCTGACTGGCAATGACGTATCATCCATGGTATCCGATAGTTATCGTCTAAAATCCGAACCGGGCCAGTAAGGTTTCGGTAAACCCCGTACGTTTGAGGTTGGACCGGGAAAGGGGTTTTCTTATACCGAACGGTGTAGCGGACCCTGAGCCGCGGCCGTGACGGCAAAAGCGGAATTTAAAACAACTTCGGCA
>JAKITW010000018.1 GCA_021647905.1 Desulfobacterales bacterium
GTTGAGACAGTGGGGAAATCGTTACGCCATTCGTGCAGGTCGGAACTTACCCGACAAGGAATTTCGCTACCTTAGGACCGTTATAGTTACGGCCGCCGTTTACCGGGGCTTCGGTTCATTGCTTCGCGTGAGCTGACAAGTTCCCTTAACCTTCCGGCACCGGGCAGGCGTCAGACCCTATACTTCGTCTTTCGACTTCGCAGAGTCCTGTGTTTTTAGTAAACAGTCGCTCCCCCCATTTCACTGCAACCCCCTTCGGCTCCGATAGCAAGCGTGAGCAAGTATCATCACCTGATGAGGGCACACCTTCTCCCGAAGTTACGGTGCTATTTTGCCGAGTTCCTTAACCAGAGTTCTCTCAAGCGCCTTGGGATACTCTCCCTGCCTACCTGTGTCGGTTTACGGTACGATCACCTTACTGAATGAATACGAGGCTTTTCCTGGAAGCATGGAATCAATCACTTTATGAGCCTTAAGGCTCTCGTCATCACGCCTCGGTGTTGAATAAGGACCCGGATTTGCCAAGGTCCTCCACCTACACGCTTAAACCGGGTATTCCAACACCCGGATGATCTATCCTTCTCCGTCCCCCCGTATCCGTAACACCAGTATGGTGGTACAGGAATATTAACCTGTTTCCCATCGACTACGCCTCTCGGCCTCGTCTTAGGGGTCGACTAACCCTGAGCAGATTAACTTTACTACAGGAAACCTTAGGCTTTCGGCGTGCGGGTTTCTCACCCGCATTTTCGCTACTCGTGTCAACATAAGCTCTTGTGGGACCTCCAGCACTCCTTTCGGTGTACCTTCTCAGGCTACCACAATGTTCTCCTACCACTCCAGGAAACAGGGGACAGGATACAGGAATCAGAATTTATTTATCCCAACTTCTGTGTAATCCCTGAAGCATGCGCGATATCTCCTGATATTCATCGCGCCAACGCTTCCAATTCCCCTTGTCGATATATTCAAGGTCCAGACAGTATCGAAGCCAGACGCGCATCTCGTCGCTTGAACCGATTGACATCATCAGAAATCGTTTGAATTCCGCCACCGATTGACTTCGCTTTCCAAAACCTTCCGCCAGGTTCGCGCATATGGACTTGCTGGCACTCCTGATCTGGCTGCCAAGTCCATATTGTTCTTCCCTGGGAAACTTTAAACTTACATGATGTATCTCTAAAGAAATCCTGTAAGCACGCTGGAAAACGTCTAAGTCTTCAAAAGACTTAATGTCTTTCACGTCTGTCTCCTGCTTCCTGTACCCTGTTTCCTGAAATCCGCAGCTTCGGTAGTATGCTTGAGCCCCGCTGAATTTTCGGCGCGGACCCACTCGACCAGTGAGCTATTACGCTTTCTTTAAAGGGTTGCTGCTTCTAAGCCAACCTCCTGGTTGTCTGGGCAGTTCTACCTCCTTTACCACTTAGCATACATTTGGGGACCTTAGCTGGCGGTCTGGGCTGTTTCCCTCTCGACCATGGAACTTATCTCCCACAGTCTGACTCCCGTGCTCTAACTTGACGGTATTCGGAGTTTGAATGGGTTTGGTAATCTGGTGAGACCCCTAGTCCAATCAGTGCTCTACCTCCGTCAGTAAACACACGAGGCTATACCTAAATATATTTCGGAGAAAACCAGCTATCACCGAGTTTGATTAGCCTTTCACTCCTATCCACAGCTCATCCAAGCAGTTTTCAACCTACACTGGTTCGGGCCTCCACGAAGTGTTACCTTCGCTTCACCCTGGCCATGGATAGATCACCCGGCTTCGGGTCTACCCCATGCAACTTTGGCCATGCACACACTTAAATTGGCGTTTGCGTATCTCATCTTCAGCCCATCTTTGTCTGCTCTTCATAAACAAATTCCTCAAAATAGCGCTGCTATTCCTGCGGATTTATTTAATCAGATCAGCCAAACCTGGACTAAATCTGAGCACGCATTCCACCAACTTAAGAGTGCGCATGTCCCGCGCCCTGTTAAGACTCGCTTTCGCTACGGCTCCACCTGACGGCTTAACCTTGCTGCATAGGGTAAGTCGTTGACTCATTATGCAAAAGGCACGCGGTCACACTGGACAAAAGTCCATAGTGCTTCCACTGCTTGTAGGCAAACGGTTTCAGGTACTATTTCACTCGGGTCCCCCCGTACTTTTCACCTTTCCCTCACGGTACTGGTTCACTATCGGTCATCGGTTAGTATTTAGCCTTGGAAGATGGTCCTCCCAGATTCCCACAAGGTTTCACGTGTCTCGTGGTACTCGGGTGTCTTGTAAGGGAGATCCATGCATTTCACCTACCGGGCTATCACCGTCTATGGCCGGCCTTTCCATGCCGTTCCGCTATACATGAATTTTGTAACTCCCCGCCGGAACTGCAATCCCGGCAAACAAGATCCCACAACCCCACACAAGCAACGCTTGCAGGCTTACACTCATGTGGTTTGGGCTGATCCCGGTTCGCTCGCCGCTACTACGGGAATCGTTTTTACTTTCTTTTCCTGAAGGTACTTAGATGTTTCAATTCCCCTCGTTCGCCTCATGCACCTATGAATTCAGTGCATGATACCCGGGTATTACCCCGGGTGGGTTCCCCCATTCGGAAATCTCCGGATCAAAGCCTGTTAGCGGCTACCCGAAGCTTATCGCAGCTTGCCACGTCCTTCATCGCCTTCCGATACCTAGGCATCCACCGTTCGCCCTTAGTAGCTTAACCATAAAGCCTGATTAATAAATACTCAGCTACTGTATCAAAAAAATTACCCTACTATTCAATTATCAAAGAACAATTCAAAATCAGAGATTTTGAATTAAAGCAATTTGCTTTCATCTGTTTTTGAACCACATTCAAAAACGATGGACTCGTAACAACCCGAAAGGCTTCAAATGCCACCCAATAAAATCAACAAGTTACAAGACAAATCACGTCCGTCGAGCAGGTTGTTGCGAGACCGACAAAAACAGATGAAAGTAAATTGCGCTTTCTAAATTTTTCTCGAAAAATTTAGTGGTGGAGGTGAACGGGATCGAACCGATGACCTCCTGCGTGCAAGGCAGGCGCTCTCCCAGCTGAGCTACACCCCCGATTACTAACCGTTCAAACTGTTTAAACCGTTTGAACGGTTTTGGTGATAAGCATGGTGGGCCTAGATGGACTTGAACCATCGACCTCACGCTTATCAGGCGTGCGCTCTAACCAGAACTGAGCTATAGGCCCGTGTCAGAAGACAGAGGACAGAGGACAGAGGACAGATCACTGATTAAATAAAATGCCCTGAACCTTGTCCCCGGACTCCCGGCCTTGGCTTCCCCGTTCTCTCAAAGATCTTTTCCGTCAGCCGTCTTCTGACTTCTGACTTCTGGCTTCTGGTCCATCGATCCTTCAAAACTGAATAGCAATGTCAAGTGGGTGTTGATCTAGGTATGTTCACCTGTTACCAGATGAAAACAATCCTTTAAAAGGAGGTGATCCATCCGCAGGTTCCCCTACGGATACCTTGTTACGACTTCACCCCAATTACCAGCCATTCCTTGGTAGCCTGCCTCCCTTGCGGGTTAGCTCAACTACTTCTGGAACAACCAACTCTCGTGGTGTGACGGGCGGTGTGTACAAGGCCCGGGAACGTATTCACCGTGGCATGCTGATCCACGATTACTAGCGATTCCAACTTCACGGAGTCGAGTTGCAGACTCCGATCCGGACTGAGATCGGTTTTACGGGATTCGCTACTCCTCGCGAAGTCGCTGCCCTTTGTACCGACCATTGTAGTACGTGTGTAGCCCTGGTCATAAAGGCCATGAGGACTTGACGTCATCCCCACCTTCCTCCGGTTTGACACCGGCAGTCCCTTTAGAGTGCCCAACTTAATGCTGGCAACTAAAGGCAGGGGTTGCGCTCGTTGCGGGACTTAACCCAACATCTCACGACACGAGCTGACGACAGCCATGCAGCACCTGTCACCAAGCTCTTCTAATGAAGCACTTTCCCGTTTCCGGGAAATTCTCGGGATGTCAAGACCAGGTAAGGTTCTGCGCGTTGCGTCGAATTAAACCACATACTCCACCGCTTGTGCGGGCCCCCGTCAATTCCTTTGAGTTTTAGCCTTGCGGCCGTACTCCCCAGGCGGAGAACTTATTGCGTTAGCTGCGGTGCGGAAGGGATCAACACCCCCCACTCCTAGTTCTCATCGTTTACGGCGTGGACTACCAGGGTATCTAATCCTGTTTGCTCCCCACGCTTTCGCGCCTCAGCGTCAGTATCTGTCCAGAAAGTCGCCTTCGCCACCGGTGTTCCTCCTGATATCTACGAATTTCACCTCTACACCAGGAATTCCACTTTCCTCTCCAGTACTCAAGCCAGACAGTTTCAGATGCACTTCCACGGTTGAGCCGTGGGCTTTCACATCTGACTTATCAAGCCGCCTGCGCGCCCTTTACGCCCAGTAATTCCGAACAACGCTCGCACCCTCCGTATTACCGCGGCTGCTGGCACGGAGTTAGCCGGTGCTTCCTTTGGTGGTACCGTCAAATATCATGGGTATTAACCACAATACATTTCTTCCCACCTGACAGGGCTTTACGATCCGAAAACCTTCCTCACCCACGCGGCGTCGCTGCGTCAGGGTTGCCCCCATTGCGCAATATTCCTCACTGCTGCCTCCCGTAGGAGTCTGGTCCGTGTTCCAGTTCCAGTGTGGCGGATCATCCTCTCAGACCCGCTAACCATCGTCGCCTTGGTAGGCCGTTACCCCACCAACAAGCTAATGGTACGCAAACTCATCCCTCTACAATAGCTTGAATCAGAGGCCATCTTTCTTCTTCAATACCTGCATATTGAAGAACGTATCCGGTATTAGCCCGCCTTTCGGCGGGTTATCCCGGATAAAGGGGTAGATTATTTACGCGTTACTCACCCGTGCGCCACTCTACTCATCCGCCGAAGCGGACTTTCTCGTTCGACTTGCATGTGTTAAGCACGCCGCCAGCGTTCGTTCTGAGCCAGGATCAAACTCTCTAGTTTAAATCCTAATACCCGGTATGAACCGGGGTTTTCTCAAAGTTACTGCTCTCAAAAAGACCCACTGTCTTTTGCTATTCAGTTTTCAAGGATCAATGCCGCAATCACCAGGATCGCGCCGCCCCGCTGGGCGTGGCGGAATTCTGTATTATCTTCGACTCAAGACCTGATGTCAAGCGCTTTTCATCGCCGATCAGTCTCGAAAAAAATCAGCTGTCAAGCCCTGCGAAGACGCGACAACCTATTATCTTCTGAGCACCTTGTCAATAAGATTCTTTGAGATTTTTGCCAGCTCATTTTTCCGGAATGTGCTTATCCTCTCTACCTTCTGTGCAAATAATCATTTTAGAGGTTGTGAAGCCTGATGATCTTTCCTAGAGTTGAAAAGGGCGACAGTCCATTTATATGAAAGTCGCTCCGGGCGAAGCTCCACGTTCGAGGAGATTTTCATTGTTCGTTGTGGTTGCGGACTGAAATCCGGTTCAGCCATGCTGGTTTGTCTTGTTGGTTCGTAAACCTTTGTCCTTGGAGAGCGAGATGAAAAAGGCCGATTTTCAGGAACTACTGGATCAGGAGAAGAAGGTTGTGCGCTGTGGCCTCTGTGCGCACCGATGTCAGATAAAGGAGGGCCGGCGCGGACTCTGTAAGGTCCGGGAAAACCGGAACGGGGTTCTTTACAGTATGGTCTACGGCCGTCTGATCAGCGAGCATGTGGACCCGATCGAGAAAAAACCGCTTTTTCATCTGCTGCCCGGTTCGCTGTCCTATTCCATTGCCACGGTGGGGTGCAATTTCCGCTGTAAACACTGTCAGAATTATCAGATATCCCAGTATCCCCGGCAGCACGGCGGTGAAATCACGGGCCGGGAGACGACCCCGGCGCAGGTGGTGGCCGCAGCCCGCCGGGCCGGCTGCGCCAGCATCAGTTATACCTATATCGAGCCCACCGTGTTTTTCGAGTTCGCCTATGATGTGGCGGTGCTCGCCCGGGCCGCCGGGTTGCGCAACGTATTTGTGAGCAACGGTTATACCAGCCCCGGGGCCAGCCGTAAGATCGCCCCCTATCTGGACGGCAACAATATCGATCTCAAGGCGTTCAGCGACACCTTTTATAAAGAGGTCTGCGGGGCCAGGCTGGCCCCGGTTCTTGATACCATCGTGCTGATGAAGGAGTTGGGGGTCTGGGTCGAGGTCACCACCCTGGTGATCCCGGGATGGAACGATTCTGATAAGGAGTTGACCGCAATTGCCGAGTTTATCAGGGGGGTGGATCCCCGGATGCCCTGGCATGTCAGTCGTTTTTACCCCACCTATCGGATGACCGACCGGGGCGGGACCCCGGTGGCTACCCTGCATCGGGCCCGGGAGATCGGCTTGGCCGCTGGGCTTGAATATGTCTATGTGGGGAATCTCCCCGGAGATACAGGGGAAAATACCATCTGTCCGCACTGTGCGGAACCGGTGATCGAACGGCAGGGGTTCGGGCTTCGCCGCGCCAGGATCCGCGCCGGTAAATGCGGCCTCTGCGGCGGGAGCATCAGCGGGGTATGGGAATGAGCCGGCCTGCCGACCGCTTACCGGTTCGGGGATAATGATAGCGCGGAGTTACATGCCCGGTGATCAGTTGTCGATCAGTGAATTTTTGTGCCGCCAACCGGAAGTATCCTTGACAGGCGGCCTGAAAAACGGTAAGCCGCTTTGCAATATGTTATGTATATTGGATAAGATACCGTCGATTGTCAGCTAAGGGATCTGTAAGGTTTCGGTAAACCCCGTACGTTTGAGATTGGACCGGGAAAGGGGTTTTCTTATAGCGAACGGTGTAGCGGACCCTGAGCCGCAGCCGTGACGGCAAAAGCGGAATTTGAAACAACTTCGGCAGGATATGCTTATGGCTTCCGAATCGTCGCCGCGGCGAAGCGAGTTCCTGCTTGATAGCCTGTTTATGAACAGCCGGCCCTTCTCAATGGAGCGGCCGTTGGTAGAAGAAGACCCCTTTCCCGATAGGAGGGGGGTTACTGAACGGTTACAGGTCTGAGATTGTGGACCTCTTTCGCATGGCCGGTGAACGGTTACAGCTAAGGGATCTCGTCCTGCCGGAACAGGACGGCAAGGGCAAGAAGGGGGGTCGAGTGGGAGAAAAGACGCGGAATCCGGGGCATGACCTCCAGCGGCAGGAACTGTTGCGGGCCATCCCCAAGGTGGACGAGTTCCTCGCCTGGGTTGCCGGGGAGACGGAGGCGCCCCTGGTCATGGTGAAGAACACGGTCCGGGCGATACTCGGTGATCTGCGGGCCCGGATTCTGGCGGGCGCTGTTGTTGGCAGGAAAGAGTTGGCCAGGGAGTCCCTGGGGCGGCTTTTTCAACAACGGCTCGCTGACCGGCTCGCCCCGAATCTCAAGACCGTGATCAATGCCACCGGGGTGGTGATCCATACCAACCTCGGTCGTTCCATCCTGCCGGCCGATGTGGTCCACAACCTGGGCCGGGCCGCGACCCGGTACTCCAACCTCGAGTTTGATCTGGCAACGGGCCGGCGGGGCAGCCGCTACAGCCTGGTTGAGGATCTGCTCCGTGAACTTACCGGCGCCGAGGCGGCACTGGTGGTCAACAACAATGCCGCCGCGGTGTTGCTGGCCCTGGATACCCTGGCAAAGGGGCGGGAGGTGGTGGTCTCCCGGGGACAACTGGTCGAGATCGGCGGCTCTTTCCGGATTCCGGATGTAATGGCCAAGAGCGGTGCCCTGCTGAAGGAGGTCGGCGCCACCAACCGGACCCATTTGCGGGATTATGAGAATGCGATCACCGGGGAGACCGCCTTGCTCCTCAAGGTGCATACCAGCAATTTCCGGATTCTGGGATTCACCGCCGAGGTTTCCCTGGACGAAATGGTGGCCCTGGGAAGGGAACACAGTATACCGGTCATGGAGGACCTGGGCAGCGGCTCGCTCCTTGACCTGTCCCGGTTCGGCCTGCGCAAGGAGCCGACCGTGGGCGAGGCGCTCAAGGCCGGGGTCGATGTTGTCACCTTCAGCGGTGATAAACTCCTGGGCGGGCCCCAGGCCGGCCTGATCCTCGGCCAACGGGAAATCATTGCCAGGATCAAGGAAAATCCGCTGAACCGGGCCCTGCGGATAGACAAATTTACCCTGGCCGGGTTGGAGACCGTACTCCGCTGCTACTTTGATGAGGAAAAAGCGCTCGCCACCCTGCCCACCCTGGCCATGCTGACCATGGATCCGGAGATTATCAAAAAACGGGCCAAGCGGTTGGCCCGGAGGATACAAAAGCAACTTGCCGGGTCTTGCCGGGTCTCGGTGCTGTCCACCGGATCACGGGTCGGCGGCGGGGCGCTGCCTGAACAGGATCTGCCGAGCTGGGCAGTGGCGCTGGCGCCTGACGATCGGACGATTAATGAACTGGAGACCGGCTTGCGCGGCCTGGAGCTACCGATAATCGGCCGGATAGAGGACGAACGACTGCTCCTGGATATGCGCACCGTGGCCGATGACCAGGTTGTCCCCTTGAGTCGCGGTCTCCTGGCACTCCTTGGGAGCAACACCCCATGACCTTTCCATTTCTTTTCCGTGAGACGGAGCTGAAGCCGGAAGATTTCATCCGCCTGCGGGATTATTTTTCCCAGAGCGTGCTGGAGCTTGTTCCCTATGCCCGGGGACCGGTCCGCTATTGGACAAAGGAGGATCCGGCCGGGGCCGTCGCGGCTGGTCCGGCGGAGAGCAAGGAACTGCAAGAGGTTCTTGGCCGACAGCGGCCGCTGGTGGTGGCAGAGGCCTCCCGGGTGCTGCTGCCCATCTGGAACAGTGACCCCACTCCCTGTGCGGTGGCGATCCTGGAGAACGTGGATCCCCAGTTTGTGAAAGGCCTGTCCCGGGAGTGGTTGTTTGACCGTTGCCGGCTCCTTTCCCGGGAACTGCGTCTCCTCAAGGAGCATGTCCTGGATCCGGCCACCGGTCTTTTCAACGGCCACCATCTCCGGCATACCGTGGCCCGGCTCCTTGCCGGGTCCGGACCGGCATTGACCCTTGCCCTGCTGGAGATCTACCCCCGGGCCAAGGATGCGGAGAAGTCGCTAAGCGCTATTGCCGGGATCGGTGCCTCACTTGATTCCTATTTTGGAGATTCCCTGCTCCATCATCTGGGCAGCGGGGTATTCGGGCTGGTGCTCCGGGATAATGCCGGTAACCGGGTGCAGGATATCGGCAGGCGGGTGTTGACCTGGCTGAAAAGGGAGAAAACACCCCGGGCCCATTTCGGCTATGTCACGATTGAGGCCGGGGCCGGCCAGGGGCGGGGAGAGTCTCCTGCCGGCCCGGACCTTCTTTTTGATCAGGCGTGGCAGGCCCTGCGGGTTGCCGGTCGGCGCGGACCCTATACCTTGTGCTCCTTTTCCTCCCTTGATGCCGCTGCTTCACATCCGCTGGCGCCCCTGCCGGCGGATGTCCTGGGCAAGCTGCGCCGGCTCTGGCGCTTTGAGGATAGATTTGCCCTGATTTTGCTGCAACATGACAACGGGACAGAGGAGGGGGTGTTCCCCGGCCGGGTTCTGGCCCTGACCGGCGGTGCGGCCCAGGTGGTGGTGTCCGGCGGCAAGGAGGTCTATGCGGTGCTTGCTGGCGCTGGTGCGGAAACGGCCCTGGCTTGGGCGCGTGCCTTCCAGGACCGGGTCAAGGAGTTTTCACCCGACACCTTCTCCCTGGGTATTGCCCTCTATCCCTGTTATGGATTCAGCAAGGGCGAAACAGCGGTCAACGCCCGCAAGGCCTTGTTGCACACCGGTTTTTTCGGTCCGGGCACCATGACCCTGTTCGATGCGGTGAGTCTGAACATCAGCGGTGACGTTTATTATAACCAGGGTGATCTGGTCAGGGCGGTCAGGGAATATCGCCGGGGGATCGGTATTGATCCTGATAATGTCAACCTGTTGAACTCCCTGGGCGAGGCCTATGCCCAGATGAATCGTCACCGGCAGGCCCTGGCCTGTTTCGAGCGGGTGCTGACCCTTGCCCCGGACAACCACATGGCCCTGTTTAACCAGGGGGTGGTTTCCCTGCTGCTCGGTGAAGAGCAGCGCGCCATGGCCAGCCTGGAAAAGGCCCTGGCTGCAAATCAGCACAACGGGGCCGATGAACAGAGTTTTGATCTCCATCTCCACCTGGGGCGACTCTACTGTCAGGCCGGGAGACACCAGGAGGCGCTCGTTCATCTTGAAACCTGTCACCGGTTGTGCGAGGAGCAGGGGCCCGGTGTTGCCGAGGGCAAGAAAAGGGCCGGCCGCGGTCTGATCCTGCGCTGTCTCGGCGAGGCGCACAAGGAACTGGGCCGGCCCCGGGAGGCAATGGGGTTTCTGCAGCGGGCGATCCGCCATAATCCCCGGGATGCGGCGGCGTTGAGCCTGTTGGGGGAACTTTATGCCAACGAGAACCAGGGCGACGACATTGCCCTTTCCTTATGCCGTCAGGCCGTGGAACTCGATGATGGTCAATGGCAGTCCTGGTGTCGGTTGGGGCTGGTACAGGCGCGAAGAGGTGAGTATCAGGAGGGTCTGCGCTCGCTCAGACAGGGCCTGCGCCACAACCGGCGGGCCGTGGCGCTGCACCTTGGGATGGGGCGGGTCCAGGAGCAAATGGGCCGGTTGCGCAGCGCGGCCCGATCCTACCGGCGGGCAGTGGATATCTCTCCCGGACAGGCCGAGGCAACCGTTGCCTTGGACCGGTTGCAAGAAGACAGTTGAAAAACAGCAGGATACGAGGAAGGTTTAGATGAAGATGCGGGCAATGAACGGTTTCAAGGCCAGCGGCCGGCGGACCAGCGATGAAGTCCACCAGTACTGGTTGGACAATTTTAATGTTGGAGATTCCTGGCGGCTGTTCCGGATCATGTCGGAATTCGTGGAGGGCTTTGACGCCCTGGCCGGGATGAACCGGCCGGGGGTGTCGATTTTCGGGTCGGCCCGGACCCCGCCCGACGACCCGTTTTATCAGTTGGCGGTCAAGGTCGCCGCCGACCTGACCCAGGCCGGATATGCGGTTATCACCGGCGGCGGGCCGGGGATCATGGAGGCGGCCAACAAGGGCGCGGCCGAGGCCGGCGGTATCTCGGTGGGGCTGAACATCAACCTGCCCTTTGAGCAGGAGCCCAATTCCTATGCCAACCAGGCGCTGAACTTTAAATATTTTTTTATCCGCAAGGTAATGTTCATTAAATATGCCATGACCTTTATCTGCCTGCCCGGCGGGTTCGGCACCCTGGATGAGATGTTCGAGGCGCTTACCCTGATCCAGACCCGGCGGATCAAGCCGTTCCCCATTATCCTGGTGGGCAGCGAGTTCTGGGGCGGGCTGCTCGACTGGATCAAGGAAAAGATGCTTTCGGTCAACAATATCGATGCGGATGACATGTTGATTTTCAGCCTGATGGACGATCCCGATGAAATCGTCGCCCATATCCGGAAAACCGTTATCCTTTAGGGGCGGCCCGGCGTGGTTAAGACCATGATTGTTCAACTAGCCGATATTATCCTGCTTTTAAACGGAAGCTCAGGGGGGAAGGTATGGCACAGATTGATGCTTTTTTTAAGTTGATGAACGAACAGGGCGCTTCGGACCTGCACATGGTGTCCGGTCAGCAGCCCTTTCTTCGGATCCGCGGCGACATTGAGCCGGTGAAGTATAAGATCATGGAGAACGAAGAGCTGAAGGCGATGCTCTACGAGATCTGTCCGGAGGAGAAGATCAAGATCTTCGAGGAAACCGGGGACGTTGATTTCGGCTATGAGATCCCGGGACTTGCCCGCTATCGCGCCAACTTTTTCTTGCAGAGAAAAGGGATTGCCGCGGTTTTTCGCGAGATTCCCACCAACATCCTTACCTGTGAGCAACTGGGGCTGCCGTTGGTGGTCGAAAAGCTGGCTACCCTGCCCAAGGGGCTGGTCCTGGTCACCGGCCCCACCGGCAGCGGCAAATCAACCACCCTGGCGGCAATTATCGACAAGGCCAACCGGACCCGCAAGGATCATATCCTGACCATTGAGGACCCGATCGAGTTTGTCCACCAGAGCCGGATGGCCGTGGTCAACCATCGGGAGATCGGCACCCATACCAAGAGCTTTTCCGCGGCCCTGCGCGGGGCGCTCCGCGAGGATCCCGACATCATCCTGGTCGGCGAGATGCGTGACCTGGAAACAATTTCCCTTGCCATGGAGGCGGCGATGACCGGACATGTGGTCTTCGGCACCCTGCATACCCTGAACGCCTCAAAGACCGTGGACCGGGTTATTGAGATTTTTCCCGCCGACCAGCAGGAACAGGTGCGCTCCACCCTGGCCGATGCCCTGAAGGCGGTTATCTCTCAGACCCTGTTCAAGCGGCGCGACATCAAGGGCCGGGTCGCGGCCCTTGAAATCCTCATCTGCACCTCGGCGGTGCGCAACCTTATCCGGGAGGGCAAGACCTATCAGCTGCCGTCTGTTATGCAGACCGGCAAGAAGTTTGGCATGCAGACCCTGGACGATGCTATCCTGGAGCTTGTAAAGAAGACCTGGATAAGCCCGGAGGATGCCTACATCAACTGTATCGACAAGGTCAAGTTTCTGCCCTACCTGAAACACGGCGCCGACGATTTTATCGATGTCTGACGAACCGGACCGTCAGCCGGATTTGTACCAACAGGCCCGCGGCCGACCATGCCGCGGGCCTATTGTGTTTTGAGATGTCCGCTACAGACGAGACTGTTTCTTTCGTCGGCAGTACATGTAATGGCGCCCTGTTTGAAAGTCATCAGACCTTTGATTCCCTGTTGTCGGCTCCGTTGCGCCAACCGGGCGGCAGTGGTTGCGGCCTGATGGGAATTGCCGCTGGAGATAAGAAGATATTCGGGTGACACGGCGTTGATGAATGATTGACTGTTGGATGTCCTGCTGCCGTGATGCGGCGAGAGCAGGACATCCGCCTTCAGGTCGCGGTGTTGTTCGATAAGCTTGAGTTCCCTTTCCCTGTCGATATCGCCGGGGAAGAGAAAGGAGGCGAATCCGGTCTCCAGTTTGAGTACCATGCCTTCCTGGTTCGGGTTCGCGCCGGGCCTGCCCTGGTGTTGTTCCGGCTCCGGCCCAGGGGGATTTTGCGGTTGGCCGAAATTGGCCAGACAGAAGAGTCGCGCATTGTTGCTTTCCAGAAGCAGGTCCCCGGCTCCGGCCACTCTTTGTTCTATCCCCCGCCTTCTTGCCTGTTCCAGCATTTTTTTATATCCCGGTTCCGCCCTGGTTTTGCCGTTTGTCCACAAGGTGTCCGGCCTGAATCGGTCAATGATGAAAGGGAGGCCGTTGTAGTGGTCCGCATGGGGATGGGAGACAATTATCCCGTCAAGACCGAGAACCCGGTGCTGCCAGAGAAAGGGAGCAATGATGTCCCGGCCGACATTGAAGCGGGCTGACGTCGGGCCGCCGCCGTCCAGGAGAACGGTCCGTCCTCCGGGAAACTCGATCAGGGTGCTGCTGCCCTGACCGACATCAAGCTGGGTGACCGTGGTGGTGGTCGTGAACTTTCTATGTAACTGGATTCCTGCTTCAATGCCGACGGTGGCACTGATACAGAGCAGGGCAATCAGCAGGAGGCGCCGGCCGCGCATGGTCAACAGGGCGAAGATGAACAGGTAATAGAGCGCGATTTCCGGAATGGTCGGTGCGGGCAGCCATAATACGGCCCAGGGGAAGTGGGTGCTCAGAAAACCGCAGAGAGCGGCCCCGGCCGTCAATCCCAGGCTGCCGAGCTTGATAAGGGCGACCGCCGCCGCCGGTGAGACCAAATGCAGGGTGATTGCGGCCAGACCGATGGTCAGCGACCAGATGCAGAGCAGGGGTTCCACCAGCAGGGTGGCAAGCGGGCCGAGCAGGGAAATACGGTGGAAATGATAGGCGAGAAAGGGAGCGATTCCGACGAGCACCACGGTGGAGATAAGGAGCCCGGCCAGGGCCCAGTCCTGCCATAACGGCCGGGCCGGGGTCGGCGCGGTTGTCTTTTCCTCCCTGCCGGCCGGGAAATAGCGGGGCTGACAGGCAGTGAACAGGGCGATGGCCAGTACCGCCCCGAAAGAAAGCTGAAATGAGGCGCTGAACAGGCTTAAGGGGTGAAGAATGAGAACGATAAACGCGGCCAGGGCCAGGTTGGGGAGCAGGGATTTTCGGCAATCAAACAGCAGGGCCAGGACAACCACCGCGGCCATGAGCAGTGCCCGGGTCACCGGGATGTTCAGTCCGGCGATAAAGGCATAGCCGGTCACGGGAAACAGGGTGATCAGGGCGGCGATTTTTTTGGCCCGAAAGCGCAGCAGGAGCCAGGTGGATTGACCCAGCAGCCGGGAAAAGATGACATAGAAAAGGAAAGCCAGCAGGCCGAGATGGAGTCCGGAAATGGCAAGCAGGTGCGTGCACCCGCTGTTCTGGAATGAGTCCCGGATATCGGCTGGGATGTCGGATTTGTCGCCGATGAGAATCGCCTTGTACAGTCCCCGGGTGCGCGGATCCAGATTCCGGTCCAGAAAGCGGGCTATCCGGTAGCGGGCCCGTTCCGCTTGAAACCTGATGGCATGGGAGGGGGGCGGCCGGCCCGGAAGCAGATCCGGGAGCAAGGTGATATTGGCCGGGGTGGTGATCCAGCCGCTGACCCAGAGTCCCTGCCGGGCAAAAAAAGTTTTCAGATTGAATGCGCCGGGGGTGGCAAGGAAAGAGATCGGCGACAACTGGGCCCTTGCCGTCAGGCGGCGGCCCGGGGTCAACTTCTCCATTGGTTCGCCTTTCAGGGTGAGGCGGACCAGGCCGGTCGCCTTGCGGACTGTATCGGGATCGGCCGGGAAGATGAGATATTCCGCCTCAATCAGCATTACGGTTTTTGGACCGGTGTCCGGGTCGGTGATTCTGCTGGGCGCCCGGATAAGAGTCCCGGAAACGGCCACCGTCTGGCGGGTTGTAATTTGGTTGCGGACATGATGTAGTGCGGTTGGCGGGTCAAGATACGGGCCGGCGTGAATGAGGCCGACCAGGAAGAAGAAGGGAAAGAGGAGCAGGGTCCCCATGGC
Source organism: Desulfobacterales bacterium (assembly GCA_021647905.1). NCBI lineage: Bacteria > Pseudomonadati > Thermodesulfobacteriota > Desulfobacteria > Desulfobacterales > Desulfobacterales bacterium. Next base: position 15,105 of record JAKITW010000018.1, read on the forward strand.
TTGGGCCTTGCCCTTGCGGCTGAATAAGATCGCCGCGGCCAGGAAGAGGGCAATCACCAGGACAATGGTGTTGTCTTCGGGCGATATTGCCTGGGCCGCGGCGATTCCGGCGCTAAAGGCAACAACCGCCAGCAGCAGCAGATGGCTGGAGCGCCCGGAGAGCGGAAAGGGGGTCTTGTCAGGTCCGTTTGCCATTGGCCACTGGTCCTGTCGCCGTCTTGCCGTTGGTAGTTATGTATTGTTTATACGAAAGTCACCATCAATCGCGGTCCTTGCCATGCCCTGTTATTGTCCAGCCTTGCTGGTTGGTAACCGCCATCAGGGACGAAGTCCCGGCAGATTCCTCCGGGATTTATATCTCGCTCTGATACAGGCGCCGGAGCAGGGTGATCTTCTTTTGCGCTTCAGCCGGCAGGGTGATCCGGTATTTTTCCAGGTACTCGGCGGCAACGCGGTGGGTATTGAATATAGGGGCGTTGAGGGCGAGGTTCCTGAAGCTTTTGTCCAGATACTGCGGCCGCAATTCCGGATCGTAGAAGGTTTTAAGGATTTCGGGGAAGAGACGGTAAAAGGCGGCGGAATCCTCGGCATAGAGCAGGGCTGCCGGGTCCTCGCTCAGTCCCTCTTCATGGAAAGCTCCTTCGTGGCCGAATTTCCAGCCGGTGGCCCCGTCATGAAATCCTTCAGCCCACCAGCCGTCCATAATGCTGATGTTGGGGACCCCGTTCAAGGCCGCCTTCATCCCGCTGGTGCCGCTGGCCTCCAAGGGACGTTTCGGATTGTTGAGCCAGGCATGCACACCCGCCACCATCAGTTTGGCGATTTTCATATCATAGTTCGGGATAAAGACCAGCTTGGCCAGGCCCTGGCTTTTTTTGAACAATTTCTCCTGGGAGTCGAGGATAAGCTTGATCACCGACTTGCCGGGTTCGTCCGCGGGATGGGCCTTGCCGGCAAAGAGGAAATTGACCGGTTTGCCCAGGGAGACGATTATTTCGGCCAGGGCGTCGATGTCTTCGAATATCAGATCCGGCCGTTTATAGGTGGAGAAGCGTCGGGCAAAGCCAATAGTGAATGCCGCGGGGTCAAGGGGTTGCTCCTTCTCATCAAGGAATGAGAGAAAATTGGGCGGGTCGATCCAGGTCTCGTGGACCTGCAACCGGTGGCGATGCAGCATGGCGTTGACATATTCGGTGAGCCTGATGCTGTCCCGGGCCCAGGCCCTTTCCAGGGCGGTCCGGAATCTATGGTTCATGATGAGTGAGTCCGTGTTGGCAAACACACTGGGATCATGCCGCCAGTTGTCAAGCTCGGGAAAGCCGTCAAAAACCTCGGCCCGGGCATCGCTGATCCAGGTAAGGTGGTGAACCCCGTTGGTAATGGCGGTGATTTTCTCCGCATACTCCGGGAACTGGTGCCTGGTCACGTCCCGGTGCAGACGGCTCACGCTGTTGGTCGCCCGGTTGACCTTCATCGCCATGGCAGTGAAGTTATAGGACGACGGCGTTGTCTTGTCCCGGGCCAGGAGATTGAGACAGCGCAGGCAGAAGCGATGACTGATACCGGCGTAGACCGTTTTGGTGAACCGGTCGTGGCCGGCGGCCACCGGCGTATGGATGGTGTAGATAACATTTTCCGAGACGGTGTCGGCCGCGGCGAGTATATCCTCGTCCGTGGCGAGTTTTTGAAAGTCCGGGCCAATGGTTTCCAGGAGCTGATCGGCGAGGAGTTGGAGGATAACCACCACGCCATGCTGTTCGTTGAGATGGAGGGTTTTTGCGGTGAGGCCGAGAAGTTTCGTCAGTTGGTGGATTCCAGCCCCCAGCATTCGCCGCTGGATCGCCTTCATCCGTTCCGAGCTGCTGTCATAGAGACGGTCGGCGGCCCGGCGGATCCATTCCGGCGAGTTGGGTCCGCTGTAGTCAAGAAGGAACTCCGGGATAAAGAAATCTAGGTTCTCATTGATCTCCAGCTTTACCCAGATCCGGGCATAGGCCATGCTCACCCGGTCATTTTCGTCAAAGAACGGGATTTCAAGTTCAAGGGGCCGATCAGGAAACCCCGGGTTCCTGAGCAGGTAGAGCCCCGGGGTTTTTTCCGGTTCCCAGTGGGTGGCCCAGATGACCTGGCCGATCCGGGAGTCGACCATCTGGGAGAAATACCCCTTCCGGTAGAGCAGGGAAACGGCTGCCACCGGAATCTTGCATGCGGCGAAGCTTTTCAGGGTGTCTCCGGCCAGCACCCCGAGGCCGCCGCTGTAGTTGGGGATTTTTTCCGGGCCGTGCAGGTGGCGCATGATAAAGCCGTCCAGCAAGGGGTCGCTGCTGTTGCTGATTTTCAACTCCTGGAGCCTGGACTTGACCGGATTAAAGACATCAAGATCAGCGCCGATTTCCATGCTGATATAGATAACCGAGTTGCCATCCGGCGAGGTAAGGTTGCCCCACACCTGATCAAACACCTTCTGGGATATCCCGAAGAAAGTTCCGAGGTCATTGGTGGCGAGCAGATCGCGTAAAATTTCTTCCTTGTTCAGGGGATGGTTTTCCTGGGTTTGCATGTCGTTGTTGCAGTGTTTGCAGTAATAAATAATGAATTTTTCGGGCCACCCGGCATCGGGACGGGAACGCCCCGGGGAAGAGACCCTGTTGCCTTGAAAGAATAAACTCTAATTAATCAAAAAGACATTGAATTTTCAGGCGGTCTTCTTTATGGTAGACCAACGTTTGGTAGTAGATATGGAGCGTTCCGGTTGTCCGTCTATACTTTTTTCAAATAATTTACAAGATTTTTTTCATGACCCGATACTGGTGCGAGGAGGAGTGAGATGAAGAAGATAAGTCGGTTGGCGTTGGCTGTAATCCTGGCCCTGTCCGTTGGTCTGGCCGTTTCGGGATGTTCCCGGAAAAAGGTGGTATCCGAGGCCGGGCCCGCTGCGCCGGCTCCGGTTGTTGTAACCCCGGACAGTGGTGACACCGGCGGCATGGCGGCCACAGAGGAACCCCTTGACTCCACCGGGCCTGCAGTGCTTGCCGGCGCCCAGACCATTCTTGAGGGCAGGACCTCGGCTCCGTTGCTGCCGGTTTATTTTGATTTTGATAAGTCGAATATCCGGGCCGACCAGGTTGAGCGGATTAAGCAGAATGGTGCTTTTCTGCAGTCGAACCCCGCAACCGCTGTCCGGATCGAGGGCAACTGCGACGAGCGGGGCACCAATGAGTACAATGCGGCCCTGGGTGAACGGCGGGCCTTGAGCGCCAAGAAATACCTGGTCAACCTCGGGGTTTCCGCCGGCCGGCTGACGACCATCAGCTATGGCGAGGAAAGGCCGTTGTTGCACGGCCATGACGAGTTGTCCTGGGCCCAGAACCGGCGGGCCGATTTTGTAATTAACCGGTAAGACGGTTGGGTGGCGGGAAGCCGGACCAGGTTGTCGGGATCTCCTGATTCGGCTGTTCCCTTGTTGTTGGGGTAATGGACCTGTAAGCAACCGGGGTGGGACAGTCGCATTGACTTCTCATCCCGGTTTTTTTATGTGTTTTATTATAATTTTGACATGTGAGGTGTGAGGTTATGAATAGAATGAAAGTGTGGGCGGTAATGGTCGTTGTCTTGCTGTTGGCGGTACAGACCGTCTCCAGTGAGGCCCTGGCCGGTGACGAGAAAACAGTGACCATTGCAACCGTCAAGCTCAAGGAGGTCCTGACCAGGACGCCCGGGGCAAAAGAGGCGCGGGCAGCGGCGAACAAGATCGTTAATGCCAAAAAGGCTGCATATGAAAAGGAGTTCAACAAGGATTCAAAGGAACTTGAGGAATTGCAGGCGCAGATCAACAGCGCGGTCTTGAGTGCGGAAGCACGAGAGAAAATGATTGTCGAGTTCCGGAAAAAGGGCGCGGTCCTGCAGCAGAAAGTAAGACTTGCCCAGGTGGAACTGGACAAGCTGGACCAGCAGGCCATGGAGCCGGTCCTGGCGGAACTCCATGCGGCGTTGGCCGGGATTGGCAAGGAACACGGATTTACCTTGATCCTTGAGAATTCGCGCACCGGGCTGGAGTCGCCCCATGGTCTGCTTTACGCGGATGAATCCATCGATATCACCGACCTGGTCGTCGAGGCCCTGGCGGCGCGGCTCGCCGGGATCAAGAAATAACGGTCGCAATCCGGCTGGAAGCCGGCCGGGCCGGAGAGATCCGGGGATGAGGATAATCGCGGCACAAGCGTCCGGCCGTTACCAGGCGATTCCCCCTTGGCCGCGCCGTCAGGGATGATCTTCCGGGTGCAGCCGCCAGACGAAGATATTGGCGGCAATCTCATCGGCCAGCGCCAGTTCGGTGTTGCCGAACTTGATACAGATTGTCGGGCTGTTCCGGTGCACGGTGAGCACCACCCCGGGATGGAGGCCAAAAGAGATCAACTGGTGGAAGTTTGAATGGGTGATCGGCTTGATGTAGGTTATCTTGCCGCGTTCCCCCGCCTTTAGTTCGGACAGGCTGACCACGGCCCGGTCCACCACTGTCAACCCCTTGGTGCAGCAACGGCCCCTGGGGATCGGCTTGCCGTCCGGGCAGACCTCCGGGTGCCCCAGCAGGGTGCAGATGGATTCCTCCACCTCCGGCTGGAGGCAGTGTTCAACCTTGCAGGCCACCTCTTCCATGTCCGAGTTTCTCAACTGGAGGATGCTGGACAGCAGGACCTCGGCCAGCCGGTGTCTCCGGACCAGCCCCGCGGCAATAACCTTGCCCGCTTCGGTCAGGTGGATATCGTTATCCTGGCGATGGATCAGCCCCTCCTGCTGGAGGGTGAGCAGGTCCTGGTCCGCAATCTCCACCGGGCAGTTCTTCTTGATCTCTTCCAGCCCGGGTTTCCGATATTCGTTGCTGACCCAGACCGCCTCCAGGATTTCTTCAAGTTCCTCTCGCAACATGTTCTTTACTCCTCAGGAAAAGGTGATTCCCAACAGCCGGCAGGCGTGGTTAAGCAGGGTGCCAGCGGTAATGGCGTAGATGAGCACGGCGGTGACAATTATCGTCGCGACCCTGGCGCCCCGTTCCTTGAACAGTACGATAATCGCATTCATGCAGGGGGTGAGAAAGGTCATCACCAGCAGGTTGACCACCAGCTGGCGGTTGGTGTACACGTTGTGCAGATGTTCCAGTTCGGCGGCCCCGCTTTCCCGCCTGATAATGGTCTTGATGAACACCTGAACGCTTTTCTCCGGCAGGCCCATCATGGTTGTAACCAGCGGCCGGGCCGCCCGTTCCAGCATCTCAAGGCCGCCCATCCGCTGGAACAGAAAGACCACCAGGGAGGCCAGGATAAATATCGGTACCGTCTCTATCATGAAAAAATAGGTTTTGCGGGCCGCATTCTTGACAACCATGGTCAGTTTAGGGACCCGCAACGGCGGGATCTCCATGAGGAACGGGGAACGGGTCCCGGGCAGGATCTTGTTCAGGATAAAGCCGGCAATAAAGACCTGGGCGAGAAGTAAGCCGAATACGGTCAGGGAGGCGGAGACCGGCATCCGGCCCAGGATAATCAGCATCACCGCGATCAGCGGGGCGCAGGGTATGCCCAGCAGCAGCAGCAGGGTGGCGATGATCCGTTCCTTGTTCGAACCGAGCATCCGGGTGGTGAGGATGGCCATGGTGACACAGGAAAAACCCATGATCAGCGGGATGACCCCCTTGCCGTTCAGCCCCATTTTCTGAAAGATTTTGTTGAGCAGGATCGACAGCCGGGGCAGATAGCCCGAGTCCTGCAGGATTCCAAAGGCGATGTAGAAACAGAAGAATACCGGCAGCACCAGACCAAGGGCCAGGAATACGCCGGTGGGCAGGATGCCGAAGTCGGGATCCACGATCATGTCCCGGATAAATGCACTGGGGATCGGGGCGACCAGTTTCACCGTGAGCGGGATCAGGAATTTTTCGAACAGGGTGGCGTTGATGGTATCCACCACCAGGGTGGCGGCAAAGGAGCCGACAAAGAGATACATTGCCGCCACCACCGCCATGGCAATGGGGATGCCGGTATGCAACTGGGTGCACCAGTCGCCCATGGTGACCAGAAACGGGTTCCTGGTGGGCGGCCTAACCTGTTGGATCTCCCGGGCCACCTGTTCCGCCCTGTTGTTATAAAGGGTGCTGACCAGAATCCGGAATCCTTCGGGATCCTGCCGGCGATGGGCCGCGGCAAGTTCCTTCAGCTCGACCAGGGTCGCTTCATCATAGCGGCGGGCCAGATAGCGCTCTATTTCCCGGTCTTCGGTAAGGAGTAACAGACCGATGCCCCGGGGCGAGATGGCCGGGCCATCGAGGCGGGCGGCAACCTTTTCAAAAAAATCCTCCACCCAATCCGGATATGTGACCCGGGCGGTGGCTGGCCGCATTTCCTTTAGTGCCGCCAGCAGCGAGCGGAGGCCGACACCCTCCTTGGCAATGGTGGCGCATATTTCGATTCCAAGGATCCGGCTGAGCCGGTTGAAGTCGATCTCCACCCCGCGGGAAGATGCCTCGTCAACCATGTTGACGGCCAGCAGCATGGGCAGGCCGTACTCGGCGTATTGAAAGGCAATGGCCAGGGACCTGGTGATGTTCTTGGCGTCAGCCACCAGGATAACCCCCTGGGCCGGCGCCGGGTCAGCGGGTGAGAGTAGAATGTCCCGGGAGACAAGCTCGTCCTCGTTCTGGGAAAAGATGGAGCATATGCCCGGGGTAAGAAAAAGGGTCTGGCCGGTATCCTTGATCAGCCCCTTTTTGATCGATACCGTGGTGCCGGGGAAGTGAACGGTTGTGATCTCCCGGCAGAGCTGGCGAAACAGGGTGGACTTGCCCACGTTCATGTTGCCGACCAGGACAAGGCCGGGTTGTTCCCGGGCCGGGCCTGGTCCCTGGGCGCAACATTTTTGTTCATGATTGGGGAGGTTCATTGCAATGGCATTTCTTGTTATGGTGAAACAGGCCGTGGTTGCCGGGGTAGTGCGGGGGTAGCGGGTCTTATACCAGTTGAGCGAGAACTGAACTGAGTCCATTTCCGCCGGGTCCGGTTGTTTGATCGCGGAGCCAAGATAGCGTTCTTTTCCTGCAAAGTCAAAATATTTTTTTGGAGACCGAATCAATTTCGGAGCCCCTAATCTTTTCCGGTAAAAAAACCGTTGCCAGTGAACGGGCGCTGGCAGACGCAGGCAACGGTTGCCGCCGGAACAGCCTGTTGTCAGGGGTGTTGACATGGTTGTGGTTGTAAATCCGCATCGCCTGGTGTATGTCCATAGCAGGTTGAGGCGGGACGCTGCGGACGAATCGCTGCCCGGCGCCTATGGTGCGTTGCGGCGATCACGGGCATCGCGGCCGCGGTCTTTCCGCATCCCATACTTTTGTGGAATTTTCCGTAACTCGCACCGTACATCCCGTGGGTGGCTGGTGTTGCGGAGTTGATCCATCGGAATCAGAGGGAGTTTTGTATGAACAGGCCGTTGAGCATGACCGGGTTTGGCCGCGGCGAGAGCAGTGGTGACGGCAGAACATGGGTGGTCGAATTACGTTCCGTCAATCACCGTTTTCTGGATGTCAAAATCAGGATGCCCTGGAAATATGCCGCTCTTGAGGAGAGGGTCAAGCGGGAGCTTGGCCGTTACTACGGCCGCGGTCATATCGATCTGACGGTCAGTAGCAACGGTGATGGCGGTGCGGGAGTCCGTCTCGAGGCAAATCTGCCCCTGGCCCGGGAATACCATAACTGCCTGAAGCAGATTCATCAGGATCTGCAACTGACCGGGGCCCCGGACCTGGCGATGGTGCTCTCCTGTCGGGACGTGATCGGACCGGCCGCCGAGGTTGAGGAAGATCTGGACAGGGCCTGGTCCTTTATCGGTGAAGCGCTCAACAGGGCGCTCAAAGACGCGCTGGCGATGCGGGAGAAGGAGGGCCGGACATTGAAGGCCGATCTTCTCGGCCGTCTCGAAACCTTTGCCGGAACCGTGGAAAGAGTGGAACTGGCGGTCCCGGATATCAACCGGAAAAGGCAGGAAAGCCTGAAAGAACGGCTTGACAATCTCCTGCAAGGCGTTGATATTGACCCGGTGCGATTGGCGCAGGAGGCGGCGGTCCTGGTCGATAAGTCGGATATTACCGAAGAGATGGTCCGGCTCCGCAGTCATATGGAGCAGTTTGCCGGGATGCTGGCCGCGGCCGAACCAATCGGCCGAAAGCTTGATTTTCTGATCCAGGAGTTTTTGCGGGAGATCAACACCATGGTCTCGAAAATCGGCAATGCCGCCGTGGCCCATCATATAGTTGATCTCAAGAACGAGTTGGAGAAGATGCGCGAGCAGATTCAAAACCTGGAATAATTTTGAGCCGGGGGGTGTTATGGACGGCAGGATGATTAACGTGGGCTTTGGCAACACGGTTGTTGCCAGACGTATTCTGGCCATTGTTTCTCCCCATTCTTCCCCGATGCGCAAGCTCAAGGATGAGGCCAGGAAGACCGGTCGCCTTATTGATGTCACCGAGGGGCGGCGGACCAGATCGATTATTATCCTGGACAGCAACCATGTGATCCTTTCTTCGGTGCAGCGGGAGACCCTGACCCAGCGGTTCATGCCGGCAATCATCGACCAACGCGCCATTGAGGAAGGGCAGGAGAGTTGATGCGGGGCGAGTTGTTCATCATCTCGGCGCCGTCCGGCGCCGGCAAGACCACCCTGTTGAAAAAGGTGATGGCCGGGCTGCCCGGGCTGGCCTTTTCGGTTTCCCACACCACCCGGCCCCCCCGGGCCGGGGAAAAGAACGGGGTTGACTATCATTTCGTCGGCCGTGAGACCTTCCGGACGATGCGGGATTCCGGAGAGTTTCTGGAGTGGGCCGAGGTCCATGGAAACTTTTACGGCACCAGCCGTCAGGCAGTGGAGGCCGGTCTGGCCCGGGGACTCGACGTGGTTCTGGACATCGATGTCCAGGGGGCGCGGCAGATATGGGAAGTGATTGACGACTGCTGCTCGATCTTCATTGCCCCGCCGTCAATGGCGGAACTCAGGCGTCGCCTGACCGGACGGTCCACGGATCCGCCCGAAACGATTGAGCTGAGGATAAAAAACGCGCAGCAGGAGATGGCGGCCCTGGACCGGTACCAGTATCTGATCGTCAACGATGACCTGGATACGGCGGCCGAGGTACTCCGTTCGGTGATCATTGCCCAGCGGAGCCGCAAACGCCGTTCTCCTGCCGGCTTTGCCCTGTCCCTTTCTTTTACGGATCAGGATCATGGATAAGAAGGCCCGGCGGGCTGAACCGGAAAAAGAGTCAGGCTACGAGTTGCTCTGGGGTGTCCACCCTGTCCTTGAGATGCTGCGGGACAATCCGCAGCGGGTTAGCGAGATTACCATCCATCGTTCCAGGTCCGGCCCCAGGATCCAGGAGATTATCGATCTGGCCAGGGGAGCAGGGATCAAGCTCCGCTTCGATACCCCCCGGGGGAAGGGACCGGCGGGAGATATCGATGGCAAGGGCCGCCAGGGGGTAATCGCCAGGGTGCTCCCCTTTGCCCTCCTTTCCCTGGACGGCCTGATCGAACGGCTGCGGTCCGTTGACGGGACACCGCTGCTTCTGGCCCTTGATACCATCCAGGATCCCCATAATCTCGGGGCGATCATTCGTACCGCACTGGCTGCCGGCGCCCATGGAGTAATCATTACCAGGGAACGTTCGGCCCCGTTGTCCGGTACCGTTGCCAAGGCCTCGGCCGGAGCGGTTGCCCGCATGGATATCTGCCGGGTTACCAATCTGGTCACCACCCTGAAACGGTTGCAGAAGGAGGGGATCTGGGTATTCGGCACGGTAAAGGATGGACCGTTGACCATCCATCAGGCCGAGTTTACCCGGCCGCTCTGCCTGGTGGTCGGCGGCGAGGGCAAGGGTATCCGGCCGCTGGTGCGGGAGCAGTGCGACTACCTGGTCACCATTCCCATGCAGGGCCGGCTCGATTCGCTGAACAGCTCGGTGGCCGCCGCGGTCTCCCTGTACGAGATCGTCCGTCAGCGGATGACAGAAGACGGATGACAGATGACGGAAAAAACCAGTGGACAGTGGGCAGTGGACGGTGGACAGTGAAAAAGATATAGAGCAGTAATGGTGGTCTGGATGCCCTCAGCGCCTCTGTTTTTGGTTTACTGTCATCTGTCCTCTGGCTTCTGAAACCTGCACCTTGTCTGCGTTGAGGTACGCTCAAACCGGAATATTTTGTTTTTCTTCCAACAACACGTCCCGCTGAGATGAATTTTCCTGATTCGGTCCAAGCCTACTGGCCTGTTTTTATCTCCCTTGCCACCCTTGGGATCACCGGGGGCACGGCCTTTCATATTATTCTGAAGAAACGCAACACCCGGTCGGCGGTCGGCTGGCTGGGCCTGGTCTGGTTTGCCCCGGTCCTAGGGGTCTGCCTCTACTGGCTTTTCGGGGTCAACCGGATCAAGAGACGCGCCCGGCTGCGTTTTGCCGGAAAACAGACCGTGCCGCTGCCGGAAACCGGGTCAACGGTATCGCCCGGTTTTATCTGGGAAAGGTTTGGTGAACATAGAACCGGCCTGACCGATCTCTGCCGCTTGACAACCGAGATCTCCAGGCAGCCGATTTTACAGGGCAACCGGATCGAGCCATTGCCCGGCGGCGGGCAGGCCTTTGGCCGGATGCTGTCGGCCATTGCCCGGGCCCGACATTCCATTGCCCTGGCCACCTATATATTTGATAACGATCATTGGGGCAAGAAGTTCCGGGTCGCCCTGGCCGGGGCAAAAAACCGGGGGGTCGAGGTAAGGGTCCTGATTGACGGGGTGGGCGTCAACTACAGCTTTCCCCCTATTATCTGGGGACTGCGCCGGGACGGGGTTACAGTGGCCTGTTTCATGCAGACCGTTCTGCCCTGGCGGTTTCGTTACGTCAACCTCCGTAACCATCGCAAGATTCTCGTTGTTGATGGAAAAACCGGTTTTACCGGCGGGATGAACATCCGCTCCGGCAACGTGATTGAGGATGGCCCGGCAAAACCGGTCCAGGATGTCCATTTCCTGGTCAGGGGACCGGTTGTCGCCGAGCTGCAGCAGACCTTTGTCGAGGACTGGATGTTCACCACCGGCGAAAGGTTGGCCGGACCGGAGTGGTTCCCGGAGTTGTCCCACCATGGAGAGGGGGCGGCCCGGGGGATTGACGACGGTCCGGATGAGGATTTTGACAAACTCCGTTTCGTGATCATGGGGGCATTGGCATCCGCCCGTTCCTCGATCTGGATCATGACCCCTTATTTTCTGCCCGACGAGGTACTGCTTACCAGTATCCGGGTGGCGGCGCTGCGGGGCGTGGAGGTGCGGATATTTCTGCCCGGGACGTCGAATCTGCGCATGGTGAAATGGGCCGCTGATGCCGGCCTGGAAGAGTTGCTCGATTCGGGATGCCGTATCTTCTCGACCCCGCCGCCATTCGATCATTCGAAGTTGATGGTTGTTGACCGCGGCTGGGTGCTGCTGGGCTCGGCAAACTGGGACCCGCGCAGCCTGGCCCTGAACTTTGAGTTCAACCTGGAGTGCTACGATACGCATCTGGCCCGGGCCGTGGAGGATATTATCCTCCAAAAGGCTGAGCAGGCCGATGAACTGACCTTGCGGCAGCTGCGGGCAACCTCTCTGCCGGTCCGGCTGAGGAACAATTTTTTCAGGCTCTTTGCCCCCTACCTCTGACCGGGCAATGCCGGTCAGATGAAATGCGTATACGAAAACGGTATTAGACCCGGGAAGGAGTGGCTGGCCCAGCTTCGTACATAAAACCATGCTATTCCCGTATTGAATTACCGGCTATATGCTTTATATTTACAATCACTGATAATTCTAACGCTGGTATTCCGAACACAAGGAAAACAAGCAGGGCGGTGTTACCGGGTCGGGGCCGGCATTGAGACGGATGAATGGGTTGCGGTCCTTGTGGGTGTACCCCGGAGACGTGACTTTCCTGAATTCCCTGTCATCGAAGGAGGCAAGAGATGAAAACAGCAATTATTACAGGAATTACCGCCGGTCTGTTGTTTTTTGCAATGACCGGCCCGGTCAAGGCCGCAACCATTGATGATAATTATGTGGGGGCCGGATACTCTGAAGATGTTTACGGCAGAATAGGTATCTACGATATTGACCGGATGGATGTTTCTTTCTCCGGCTCGACGATGGAGGTGAAGATCTTTTCCGATTTTTTCTGGTTCCTGAATCAGCAGAACAGCTCCGCCACCTCCGCATCGCACCACTGCGGCGGCGGCAGCAGCAGCGGGATCAATTGGACCCTCGGCGATCTTTTCTTAAGCAGCAACGGCTGGAATCCTTTTGGCAGCGCCCCTTACGGAAGTGATGACCACTCCAATGGCGAAATCTGGGAATATGCGGTTGTGCTTGACAGTCACGACGCCAGCACGACCTCCGGCAACCTGGCCCTCTATCAGGTCGACCAGGGCAGGATCGTGCTTTCGACAACCTCGGCAACCCCCAACCGGCCGGGCCACGAGGTTCTCTACGATCATAACGGACTGGCCTGGGTCAACAACGGAACCTGGGAATTCACCTTTGTCAACGGCAACAACTACAGCGAAACAGCGCCCGATGATGTCTATGATTACATGACCATGAGTTTCGACATTGCCGGAACCAACCTGACCTCCTCCGGGACCGGGCTGCACTGGGCCGAGACCTGCGCCAACGATGTCATTGAAGGGCCGGGATCTTCTCCAGTACCCATCCCGCCGTCTGCCCTGCTTTTGTTCCCCGGAGTGGCCATCCTGGTCGGCAACCGGATCAGGCTCAGGAAAAACGATTCCTGAATCAATGAGATAAATTTGTCGGTCTCGCAACAACCTGCGAGACGGACGTGTATCATGTTGTAACTTGTTGATTTTATTGGATGGCATTTGAAGCCTTTCGGGTTGTTACGAGGTCATCAAATTTGTCGGTCTCGCAACAACCCGCTCGACGGACGTGATTCGTCTTGTAACTTGTTGATTTTATTGGGTGGCATTTGAAGCCTTTCGGGTTGTTACGAGTTCATCAAATTTAATACCGGCTCTTTTATTACTGTTAAGGGAGGGGGGTGTTCTACCCCCCCTCCCTTTTCTTGTTTCTCTCCTTCATTCCGGCGCGCAACAGGTCGCCCAGGGTTCCCAGTTGCCGGCCGGTTTCCGCCTCATCGCCCAGATAGTGTCGATGGTCAGTGGCCGGCCCGGTCTTATCCCCGGTCCCGGATGGCTGGTCGGGCAGGGCGAGGGAGATCCGTTTCCGGTCACAATCGATCTCTTCGATACAGACCTCAACCATCTGGCCCTGTTCCAGCACCTCCCGGGGATGGTTGAGCCGCCGGCCCTTGCCCAGTTTGGAGATATGGAGCAGGCCGTCGATCCCGGGTTTCAGGGTGACAAAGGCGCCGAAATCGACCAGCCGGACCACAGTACCCTGAAGGCAGGAACCCTTGGCCAGGTCGACTTGCTCCCAGGGGTCCGGCTGGGCCGCTCTCAGGCTCAGGGTGATCCGGTCCCGGTCCCAGTCCAGTTTCAGTACCGCCAGGGTGACCTCCTGGCCGATTGACAGCAGATCGTTGATGTTGTCGACCCGGCCCCAGGCAATCTCGGAGATTGGAATCAGCCCGTCGATCCCGCCGATGTCGGCAAAGGCGCCGAAGTCGCGGATCGAGGTAATGGTGCCCCGCACCTCGGCCCCTTCCGTCAGGGTGGCGGCCAGGGCCTTTTTTTGTTCCTCCCGTTCCTCTTCCAGAATGGCCCGGCGGGAGACCAGCAGGTTGCGCCTCTCAGGGTCATATTCGGTGATCTTGAACAGGAAACGCTGGTCCAGGTACTCCTCCGCCGGCTTGGCCCGGCGCAGATCGATCTGGGAAAAGGGGCAGAAGGCCCGGGTTCCGGCCACCTTCACCTCAAAGCCGCCCTTGATCTCTTTTACAACAGTCCCTTCCACCGGGATACTGCTTAAAAAGGCCTCCTGCAAGTGTTGTTGGGCCGCGCTGCCACCGGTGAGCCGGGTGGTAAACTGTAATTCCCGGCGTACGCTTCCCAGGAAATAGACACCCAGTTTGTCGCCTTCCTTGATCGTCGGGTTGCCCTCTTCGTCCAGCAGTTCCTTTAACTCCAGCGAGCCGTCTCCCTTGGTGCCGACATCGATAAACACGTATTCCTTGCCGATACTGGTCACCGTGGCCGACACCTTCTGGCCCGGCTTGAGGTGTTGTTGCTGCCGGGCGTCTTTTTTAAAGAGTTCTGCGAAACTTTCTTCCATGATGTCCTCTTGGTTTCAAAATGTAAAATGCAAAGTTAAGAATGATGAATTGCTTAATCGTGTGTTTTTTTCTGTCCTCTGTCTATTTCAGGATCGAGCCGCAGGCGTTGATGAAGAGTCGGTTTTCTTCTTCTGTTTTCAAGGAAATCCGAAAGTAATGCTCATCCAGTCCGACAAAGTTGGCGCAGTTCCTGATCATGATCCGCTGTTCCAGCAACTTCTCCCTCAGATACTCAACAGTGGTTTCCCCCTTAAGCAGATTGAGGATGAAATTGGCTGTGCCGGGAATCACCTCCACCCCGGGCATGGCTGCCAGGGCCGCGGCCATGGCTGGCCGGTTCTGTTCAACAAAGCGGATGTTCTCCTCCGCCCGGGCATCACCGTATTTGAGCAGATACTCGCCGGCGATCTGGGCCAGCCGGTTGACTCCCCACGGTTTGTGTCTGCTGGTGATCCGGGCCATGATCTTTGCATCCGCCGCCAGGAATCCGAGCCGCAGTCCGGGGATCCCATAGATCTTGGAAAAGGAGCGGAGCAGGCAGAGGTTCTCCGGCAAGGGAAAGGAGAGCAGCGATCTCTCCCGGACAAAGGGCAGATAGGATTCATCCACCACAAAGAGTGTGTCCGGATGACAGCGGATGCAGGCATTAAGGTCGGCGCTGGCAGTGAGTCCGCTGGTGGGGTTGTTGGGGTTGCAGATAAAGACCAGTTCCCGGCCCGAGAGTTGTGCCTGCAGCCGGTGGAGATCAAGCCTGAACTCCTCATGCCGGCGCAAGGGGAAATGGGTTGCCGGAAGACCGGCCCAGGCGCAGGCCTGGTCATAGTCGCCATAGGTCGGGGTAACGATCAGGGCATGCCGGAGCCGGTCGGCCAGGGTCAGGGGGATGTTGTATATAAACTCGGTGGTGCCGTTGCCGGCCAGGATGTTGGCAGGGCTCAATCCATGCTTGTCGGCAAAGGCCTGTACCAGCGATTCGCTCGCTGTTTCCGGAAGATAAGCGATCTCGGCTATGCCCTTTCTCAACACCTCGTCCAGGCCGGGGACCATGCCCAGGGGCGAGAGGTTGCTGCTCATGTCAATGAGTTGGTCGGGTCGACAGCCAAGCTCCTTGGCCGTGTTGATGATGTTGCCGCCATGCAGGGTGCTCATTATCTGCCTCTGTTTGTTTTGTTGTGGATCGCCAGGCTGAGATATTTTTTGTTTTCAGTAAACATCAGACGCTTGTTCACCAGGTCGTTGACAAAGGCCAGGAGTGGCTGCCGCCGGATCCGCGGGAAGCGTTGCTCCAGTTCAAGGATCGAGCAGGGCTGGTTGCAGGCAAGATAGATTGCCCGGGATGTGCCCTGCAGCCGGTGGTGGAGGGTCGGTTGGTCCGGCAGTTCCTGGCGGATAATCAGAAAACCGGCGCCGTCCCGATAGGAAAGGGCTCCCGGGCTCCGGCCGGTGTCGGCCCGCCGGGCATGGAAGCGTTGCCATAGGCCGACCTTGTCCGCCACCGGCCGCCACAGTCTGCGTTGCATTTTCCGGTCGCCGCGGTACCCCTTGATCAGCAGGGTGAGACCGGCCAGCAGTTCCCCGGGGAAAAGCGCCTTGTTGCGGGGATCGGTGACCATGGCCCGGATATGGAACTTTTTCGGGCTTTGCTGGACCGGGCTGCCATGGCCGAGGAAAAAGACGGCAATGGTCAGCGGTCGAAAGGGAAGGACGAAATCGAGATTCGCCAGGGTCTCGGCAACCTCTGCCGGCGTGGATCCGGGAAACTCGGTGATCAGGTTGCCCTCGAGTACGATATCCTGTTCCATGCCGTTCTTCAAGACAACGATATTGTCGAGCACGGTCACGCCCTTGTTGAGGCGGGCAAGCAGGGAGTTGCTTAACGACTCGATTCCCACCTGGACCGTGGTCAGGCCGCCGCTGCGGAACACGGCCAGTTCCTTCGGACCGGTGGTTGCCCGTATTTCACCGAAAAAGCGGTAGTCCGGCCGCTGTTTGGCCAGTTGGCCGAAGAACCGGACCGCCTCGGCCGGGGGCAGCGCGTTATCGGTAAAGGTGAAGTCCAGGACCTGGTATCGTTCAGCCAGGGTGCTGACCTCCTGTAGAACCCTGGCCGCTTTTTTGCGGCGATATCCCTGCCACTGGAGGTTGAGATTGCAGAAGGCGCATTTTCCCCACCAGCAGCCGCGGGAGAACTCCAGGGGCAGCACCGGAATAAAGGGACGGCTGGCGAACCACTGCTGCAGTTCCGCAAAGTAGTCCTGGTAGTCCGGTACCGGCAGGCGGTTGAGGTCCTTGAGCTGCGGACTCGGGGCGCGGGCCTTCGCGGCCGGCCGCACCCGGCTGTTCAGGGTCTCGGGCAGGGTAGCCCGTTTCCCGGCAAGGAACCGGCAGAGTTCGCGTAGCGGGATTTCACCCTCGCCGGGTACTACATAATCCACCTGGGGAAAGGTGAGCAACGAGCTTCCCAGTGAGCCGGCGCAGATACTGCCGCCCAGGACCACCATCAGGTCGGGATGTGTTCTTTTTATCCCGGCGGCCGCGGTCAACGAGGCGAGCAGTTGGTTGAAGCAGACCGAAAATCCCACCAGCTGGTATCGGGACCAGTCCTGACGGGCGAGCCAGGCGGTCAACTGCTGCTCCAATATGGCCAGGGTCTGGTTGAAATCAAAGTCAGGTCCCCGGCTCCTGCGCGGTTTCCGGCGGTGTCGGGCAACGGCCATCCGGGCCGCATCCTCTTTTTGTTCCGGGAAAAGCAGTGCGCTGTAGCAGGCCTCGCCGACCCAGGACTCCTGCGAGATCCAGTGATAGAGGTCTGTGCCTATCTTGTCCGCCACCTCCAGGTAGGGGTGCATGGTATCCACCGTCAGCCAGTCCCGGTCGGCGGCCAGATAGGCCTTGAGTCCGCCGAGTTGGATCGAGGGCCGGTTGAAAAGCGCCCAGGGCATGGAGACCAGGGCCAACCGCAGGGAGGAGTGGGACCGGTGAACAGGAGAGATGCGGGATCGGGACGCCATGGCAAAGAAGAACAAAGAACTACTGGTTGATGATTTCCGTGTCCGGCGGCGGGCTGAACTTGAACAGGCCCGGGTCGATCCCCTGATCGTCCCCAACGGTGTGCATGCTGATATTGCTGAAAGAGATGTCAGTGACCGTGTTGAAATGGTCGATGATCCGTATCCGCTGGATGAGAAAATCCGGCGCATCGACCCAGAGATAAAGCTGGGCCACCTGCGGCTGCGGTTGCCTGGGGATAAGCTTGAGCAGATAGGTGGTGTCCCTG
This sequence comes from Desulfobacterales bacterium, assembly GCA_021647905.1. NCBI lineage: Bacteria > Pseudomonadati > Thermodesulfobacteriota > Desulfobacteria > Desulfobacterales > Desulfobacterales bacterium. Next base: position 32,696 of record JAKITW010000018.1, read on the forward strand.
GCGAATCGTGCCCCGTCCGCAAAGGAGACAATAAAGTCGCGCAGGATATCCCCGCTGCCGGTGAAAAAACCATAGATGACATCGGACTGAAGATATTCCCTGGCCGGGGAGGTGATCAGCTGGTGTGATTTTTCAAAGTACATGGTCAGGGTGGTGCCGTTGCTGATCAGCACCTGCCGGTCGGGGCTGAAGTAGTCCCAGCGCATCAGCCCGGGTTTCCGGAGGATGACCCGGCCGCTGCCCTGGCGCTGGCGGCGGCTCAGCTTGAGGGTGGTCACCTGGGTGAAGTCGGCGGACATGCCCTGGGCGGTCTCGTAATTTTTCTGGATATGGCGGGCCACGCTCTCCGCATCCAGCCGGTCCTGGCCCGCCCCCCTGAGAGGAAGGCCAAGCACGACCAGGAAAAAAAGGGCCAGGCGGAATAAAAGGACAGGGACACGGGGACGCATGGGTAATTCCTGATTAATAATGATGGATGGAGACGTGACAACCCGAAATGTTTCAAATGACACCGAATAGAATCAATAAGTTACAACATGACACACGTCCGTCTCGTGGTAAACATTCAGTAAACCCCCTCCTGTCGGGAAAGGGGTCTTCTTCTACCAACGGCCGCTCCATTGAAAAGGGCCGGCTGTTCATAAACAGGCTATCAAGCAGGAACTCGCTTCGCCGCAACGGCGATTCGGAAGCCATAAGCATATCCTGCCGAAGTTGTTTCAAATTCCGCTTTTGCCGTCACGGCTGCGGCTCAGGGTCCGCTACACCGTTCGGTATAAGAAAACCCCTTTCCCGGTCCAACCTCAAACGTACGGGGGTTACCGAAACCTTACGGACCAACCAGCATGGCATGGCCATATCGTCCCGTAACAACACCGAGACCAGGAAAAGGCGCTAAAGCCTTTTCCCGGTCTCGGGTTCTCTTTAAAGTTGTAACCCGGCCCCGGGCCAGGTCACTGCCACCGCCCTGCCCTATTTCTGCAGGAAATGCGCATCCATGTGACACTCGATACACTCCGGCATCTTCTTATGGATGGCGGCGCCGTGCGGCTCACCATGGCATCCCCGGCACTGCGGCACCGTTGGATGGCTGCCACGGTGACAGAAGGCGCAGGTAAAGGTCTGGTGCTTGGTGGTGGTCTGGGCCATCAACTCGCCGATCTCCTCATGACACGGCACGCAGAAGGCGCGGGGGGTGGTAATGTCCGGCACGATCTGCAGGGGATGGTGGGCCGGATGACAGGCAAGACAGTCGGCCATGACCTGGCCCTCGGCATGGGGCTCGTGACACCTGGAGCAATCGGGGATCTCGCCATGCTTCTCATGGCAGAAATTACAGGACTGCTCGGAGTGCTTGCTCGGATACTGGGCAAACTCGTCACCCTGCTGCTGATGACAGGTCAGACATTCCTTGACCCGCTCACCCTCGAATACGATACCCAGGGGGTTGTGGGGATCAACATGGCAACTGAGACAATCGTCCAGGGCAAAGTGGGTTTTATCGCCAGGGTCATGGCACATTGAGCATTGCGGGACAATCTCCGTGCCCCATGGTCCATGTTCCAGGTGGCAGTCGAGACAGGTGACCGCGGTCTTATGCATGCTCTCATTGGCGGCGATGGTCACCGGCTCCTTCTCGTGGCATTTTGCGCAGTCGGATACCGCCAGCTCAGCCCGCTCGGCCTTGACCGTTCCGGCGGCACCCACCGTGATCATCGCGGAGAGAACCGTCGCCCCCAGAACCTTGCCCAGTAACACCATATTTCTTTTCAGCATCTCAGTTGCCCCTTCCTTAGTTTCGAGTAGCGTTTGAAATTGAGCCCCGTCCGAATCCCCCTGGACCCCGGCATTTAAAATAACTTCTGGATTATTCGCTTGTCGATCAAACGAAACACGCTGACAGACCGGAAAAAACGGTCAAGACATGAATGTTGATTCATTATCAGAATCGCTCCGCTTTTGTCAAGCTCTAATTATAATCGCTCCGGCTGGTCACCGCTCCGTAATCACCCGGAAAGTCCGGCCCCGGAAGCCTGCGGCTATTTCACCACATTATGGTTGTCCATATGGCAGTCAAGGCAAAGTGGAAAATCCCGGTGCATCTTCGGTGCATGGGGCTTGCCATGACATACCCAGCAGCCCGGCCTGCTGGGGTGGCCGCCGCGGTGACAGTAGGCACAGGTGAACTTCCGATGTTTGATTTTAGTTTTCCGCAGCATTTTACCCGGCTCCGGGTGACAGGCGACACAAAAGCGACGCGGCGTCGACATCTTATAAAAAATACGCAACGGCCGGTGCGCCGGATGGCAGCCCAGGCAGTCGGCCATGGTCTGGCCATAGGTGTGCGGTTCATGACATTGAAGGCACTGGGGTATCTGGCCATGTTTTTCATGACAGAAGGTGCAGGCCTGTTGGGAATGACGGCTTGGAAATTCCTCGAATTCCTTGCCCTGTTCCTGGTGACAGGTCAGACAGGGCGCGGTTATCACGTCGGCAAGCACCAGTTCAAGCGGATTATGGGGGTCGGAATGGCAATTCAGGCAGTTGGCGAGCTTGAAGTGGGAACGCCCCTGGTGGCACCTGGTACACGGGGGAATGATGTCCCTGCCCCAGGGGCCGTGTTCGCGGTGGCAGTCAAGGCAGGTAACCGCTGTCTTGTGCCTGCTCTCGTTCCCGGCAATGGTTGCCGACTCCTTCTGATGACACTTGATGCAGTCGGCAAGCTCGAGCCGGGGCCGTTCCGCCGCCCCCGGCCGGGCCCGGCCGATGTAAATCAGCGCAAAAACAAGGGCAACAGCAACCAGCAATGGTACACCCGCGCCCTTCCTTCCCCGCATCCCGGCATCCCTCCTCAACTTGCGGACCTTGCCCGGCCGGCCCCGGCGGAACGAGCGCCATCCACGCTTATTCCCACGGTTTCAGAGACCTTGCCGGAACCAGGCCGTAACAAAACAAAACTTCGGTTCAATATCAGGATCGCTCCGTTCCTGTCAAGGTTTAAATCCTTAAAACAGCGCCGTGGCCGGGCAGGAAGCCTTTTTCAGGGTGCAGGGTGCAGGAAACCAGAAGACAGAAGACGGATAAACCAAAAACAGAGGTGCTGGGAATATTGGGTTATTGGTTATTGGTAAAAGACTATAACGTGTTGCCACTATTAACAAATAACGAATAACTATTAACTTTCTTCACCGTCCACCGTCCACCGTCCTCTGTCTTCTGTCTTCCGTCCTCTGTCCTCTGCCCTCTGCCCTCTGTCTTCCGTCCTCTGTCCTCTGTCAAGACCCGTGCTTGACCAGCCTTTGATTGGACAATTCGATATAATCGAGCAGCACCCGGCCGCTTTCGAGCAACACCGGGTCATTGTCCGGGATCTCATTGGTCGGTACATGGTCGGCCGGTTTCTCCTCTTCAAGGGAGTCAATGGAGTCGAGCGGCTCCATCCCCTTGGCCCGCCGCCGTTTGTTCTCCGCTGCCAGCAGCCGCTTTTGCGCCTCTTTTCTCTCCCTGCGGCGCACTGTCTCGTTAAGGGAGATCTCCTTTCTGGACCGGAGGGCCTTCTGGGCCGCGATCCGGCTCAACAGGTAACCATAGTCCGGGTCCGTTTTGAGCCGTTCCTGGTGCCGGGCCCGCAATTGGTTGAGATAGGGGGCAAAGAAAAAATAGCTCTGGTGGCGGCGCGGCCGGATGATGTCCCAGGGCAGGGATTCATCCAGGGAACTCTCGCCGAGCTTTTCCTTATCATACATGCTGGGATAGAGAATATCCGGGGCAACCCCCTTATGCTGGGTGCTTTCCCCGGAAACCCGATAAAACTTTGCCGAGGTGGTCTTCAGGTGGCCGTGACTCAAGGCAAGCAGGGTCTGCACCGTGCCCTTGCCAAAGGTCTGCTCGCCGATGATCAGTCCACGCCGATAGTCCTGGATCGCCCCGGCAAAAATCTCCGAGGCCGAGGCGCTCATCCGGTTGACCAGCACGGCCAGCGGCCCCTGGTAAACGATCCCCTTTTCCGGATCCTTTAACACCTCCACCCGGCCGCCGGCACTCTTGATCTGTACCGTGGGACCGTGGTCAATGAACAACCCGGTCAGGCTGTTCGCCTCCTGCAGCGATCCGCCGCTGTTGTCCCGCAGATCGATGACCACCCCGTCCACCCGGGCCGCGATCAATTCCTTGAGCAGACGTCTCACATCGGTGGTGGTGCTCTTATAATTCCTGAGGTGGGCCCGCATCCCCTTGAAGTCCACATAAAAGGTCGGGATATCGATCACCCCTATCTTGTAGGTCACCCCGTTGCGGACCAGATCAATGATCTTCTTCCGGGCGGCCTGCTCCTCAAGCTTGACCCGGTTGCGGATGATCCGCACCGTCCTGGTGAGATGTTCATCCTCGGCCGCGGCCGGAATGATCTGCAGCCGGACCATTGTCCCCTTGGGACCCCGGATCAGCTGCACCACATCATCGATCCGCCAGCCGACCACATCGACCAACTCGCCGCCATCGCCCTGCCCCACCCCGACGATCCGATCCCCGGGGCTGAGTTTCCCGGTCTTCTTCGCCGGGCCGCCGGCAATCAGCCTGACGATCTTGACATACTCGTCCTCGGTCTGGAGCACCGCCCCGATCCCCTCAAAGGAAAGGCTCATGCTGATATCGAAGTTCTCCGAACCACGGGGCGACAGATAGCTGGTATGGGGGTCATAGAGCTGGGCCAGGGCATTTATATAGGCCTGAAAGGCATCTTCACTGCGGGCCTGCCGGAGCTGGTTCAGCTGGTTGCGATACCGCTTGCCCACGATTTCAGCGGCCGCCTCGATTGTTTTACCCCTCAGCTTCTGGCTGAGGAGGTTGGCCTTCAGCCGCTTTTGCCACAGCTCGTCGAGTTCCGCGGTGGTGGCGGCCCAGGGCGCGTCCTCCCGGTCAACGACCATGGTCTCGTCCACATCAAAACGGATCCGGTCCAGCCCATGGTCCAGGGAGTCCAGTACAAAGAGCAGCCGTTCGGCCACCCGCTGCTGGAAACGATTGTATATCTTGTAGGCTGGCAGCAGTTGATTGGCGAGCAGGAAATCGTCGAACCGGTCCCGGTAGATCTCAAACTCGCGGATATCGTCAGCCAGAAAATAAAGCCGGTTGCGGTCAAGATCAGCCAGGTACCGGTCCAGGAGCCTGGAGGAGAGGTGATCATCAATCTCCTGGCTCCGGTAATGATTATGCTCCAGGTCATCGACGATCTCCCGGTTGACCAGGACATGGGCCCGTTCCGGGACAAGGACCGTATAATGGCCGGCAGGGGCGGCGGGCGCCGCCGTGGTCCGGACCGCGGCCCCGGCCAGCAAAAAAAGAACCGCCCAGCCGATGATTGTCCACTTTGTCAAGCCGGCCCTCAGGCCGGGGGAGCGATTTCGCGCCCCATGGGTAAAAAAAACAGTCATCTGAAAAAAAATCCTTGCAACTCGGGTTGTCGGATTAAGGGTTCACGGCTGGATCGTCAACCGCGTCCCATAAACCATTGCGCGGCAACTTTCCGCCGCCGCAACGGAAACCCATCGTAAACATTCAGTAAACCCCTCCTGTCGGGAAAGGGGTCTTCTTCTACCAACGGCCGCTCCATTGAGAAGGGCCGGCTGTTCATAAACAGGCTATCAAGCAGGAACTCGCTTCGCCGCGGCGGCGAT
>JAKITW010000019.1 GCA_021647905.1 Desulfobacterales bacterium
GGCGAAGCGAGTTCCTGCTTGATAGCCTGTTTATGAACAGCCGGCCCTTCTCAATGGAGCGGCCGTTGGTAGAAGAAAACCCCTTTCCCGATAGGAGGGGGTTTACTGAATGTTTACAGGAGTATTCATATGGATACACAAGAAATTTCAAGGTCGGAACTCAGGGAATTGATGAAAGAGGCTTTTGTCAGCGTTCTGACGGAAAGAAAGGATTTATTGGAAGATGCTGTATCCGAGGCTATCTTGGATATGAAACTCGGCGTGGCTATAGAGGAAGGAGATACAGGAGAATATGTCGCGGAAGAAAATATCCTTTCAAAGCTGCGGGCATAAGTGCCGTGAAGATTCGATACACAAAGAAGTTCAGCAAAGACCTCGACAAAATCAAGGACCAGGCTATCGTAAAGAAACGCCTTTTGGTACTTATTCAAACGATGAAAGAAGTTGACGAATTAACCGTGCTAAAGGATGTTAAAAAGATCCAAGGATACACAGAATATTTCAGGCTCAAGGTTGGGGATTATCGGCTTGGTCTTAAAATGACCGAAGGTGCCATAGAAATGATACGTTTTTTGCACCGTAAAGATATTTATAGGCGTTTTCCTTGATTATTTGAGAATTTGTAAACATTCAGTAAAACCCCTCCTGCTACCAGCCCCGCGCCTATGTGGTACAAATAAGTGGTTTTTCCGCTCGGACTGCTCCCTGGATCAAAAAAAACAAATCTTCTCTCGCATGGATACATGACTCCCTGGCTCTCGATTGGAACAGAAAAATTTGACTCAAAGAAACTAGTGAAGTCTAAGTCCCATGTCCCTGTGAATGCCCAGATGCATAATCCGTGAACAATCTTTTTCTCCCGTGCATAACGGCGTGCGCCTGGCCAGAGATGACGAGGCGGGCAGGGAGACGCTGGCCTAATATGTACTGAGCCTTTTTTGTCGGTCTCGCAACAACCCGCTCGACGGACGTGATTCGTCTTGTAACTTGTTGATTTTATTGGGTGGCATTTGAAGCCTTTCGGGTTGTTACGAGTTCATCTTTTTTGGATCCGGCCGAAAAGCGATTTCTTATCACCCGCCCTTATTATCACCACCACCTTGTTAAATAACTTGCCTTTTGTGACTATAATCCGGAGAATTCCGTCAATTCAATGACGGAGATTCCCATGTATGTCGTACAAAAACAGATTGCCGTTATTATTTCCTGGATTGCGGTATCCGCAACGCCTTGATTAACAATTTCAATCCCCTGCAACTGCGAAACGATATCGGCGAGCTATGGGAGAACTATCTCGAGTTCATTGGCGCAGGTTAACCCCACTTATCACCTCACCTGTCGCCGGCAGTGAGGGCGGCCAGCTGGTCGAGCCGTTCCCGCACGTTCGGAAAAAGGGAAAGGTCGGTATGGGGGAGGAAAAGTGAGGCCACGTACTGGTCCTTGAACCGGACCACCTCCGACAGTTCGAAGCTGGTCATCCGGCGCACCACCTCCACCACGTCCCTGCGGATATGGTTGCTCATCTCGCTCATCCAGGAGCCGAGCAGGGAGCCGTTGCCCACGTAGAGGATCCGCTCCGGCTCCACCTCGGGCAGCAATCCCACTGTAATGGCGCTGTCCAGGTCGATAAAACTGCCGAATGCGCCGGCCAGGATGATCTGTTCGATGTCGGTGAGCTGCAGCCCCACCTCTTCCACCAGGGTCTTGATCCCCGAGAAAATAGCGGCCTTGGCCCGGATGAAGTTGTCGATATCCACCTCGTTGATAACAATGTCGCGCTTAAGTCCCGTCTCGTCCGCCCAGGCCAGCACGTACTCGTAGCCGCTCTTTCCTGCCCGGATCCGCGGGGTGTCCAGGCTGCGGTTGAACTTGCCCCGGGGATCGATCACCCGGTATTCCAGCAGGCTGGCCACGATGACCAGCAGTCCGGAACCGCAGATGCCGAGGGGCGGCCGGTTGCCGATGGTGATGTTCATCGGTTCCAGGGTGCGCGGATTAATGCTGAAGTCGCTGATCGCCCCGGCCGCGGCCCGCATTCCGTGGGTGATGCCGCCGCCCTCAAAGGCCGGCCCGGCCGAGCAGGCGGCGCAGACCAGCCATTCCCGGTTACCGATAACGATCTCGGCATTGGTGCCGATGTCCACGTACAGGGTGAGCTTGTCGGTGCGATAGATGCCGGAGCCCATGATCCCGGCGACGATATCGCCGCCCACATAGCTGGAGATGGACGGATAGAGCAGGGCCACCGCATGGTCGCCCAGGTTCAGGTTCAGGTCGGTGGCCCGGATCGGCGGGAAGAAGATGCTGGCCGGCACATAGGGGGCCCGCCGGATGTTGTCCGGCTCCAGTTCCAGGAGCAGATGGGTCATGGTGGTGTTGCCGGACAGGGTGATCGAGGTGATCTCATCGGTGTCGATGCCGGTTTTCTTGAGCATTGTGGCGATGATCCCGTTGATGGTCTCTGCCACCAGGCCCTGCATCATTGCCAGGCCGCCGGGTTTTTCCGCCTGGATGATCCGGGAGATCACGTCCTCGCCGTAGCCGAGTTGGCCGTTGTAGTTGCTGCCGCTGGCCAGCACCTTGCCGGTCTGGATGTCAAGCAGGTTGCCGTACACCGTGGTGGTGCCGATATCAAAGGCCAGGCCGTAGCTGCGGTTCACCCAGTTGCCGGGCTGGATGTTGACCATCATGTTCTTGCCCTGTTCGTTCACCGGCCGGGCCAGGGTCACGGTCACCAGGAAGTCGCGCTGGCGCAGGCTGCGGCTGATCTTGCGCAGGGAGGCCAGGGTGATCACGATCCGCCGTTCGTCATACTGGTTCTTCAGCCCCTGGAGCAGGCGGCCGGCATCGGCCATGTTGTCGTTGGCCGCCGGCGGCGGCAACTCCAGGCACATCTTTTCCACCGGCGGGATAAAGACCCCCTCTCTTTTCAGCTCCCCGACGTTGAAGATCCGGATCCCGGCCCGGTGGCGGGGGGGCACCTCAACGGTGAGTCCGCCGGTTCCCAACGAGGACTCGGCCGGGATCCGGACGGTGAGATCGTTGTCGACCAGGGCCAGGCATGCCTGGCGGAAACCCCGGGCATAGTCCGCTTCGGTCAGTTTCTCGTTGCGGCCGCCGGTTACCTCGCCCTGTTCGAGGATCACCCGGCACTTGCCGCACAGGCCGCTGCCGCCGCAGGATGCGTTGATATGGATCCCGGCCTGCCGGGCCGCCTGGAGCAATGAAATCCCGGTCTCCACTTTCACCACCCGGCCCGAGGGCTCAAAGCGAATTGAGAATGTTTTTTTTGTCTCGTCGTTCATGGGTGCAGCTCCATCACGTCCAGCTCCAGCAACTGGGCCATGGTATATACCGGGCCGTCCACACAGACCAGTTGGCCGTCCATGTGGCAGTGGCCGCAGATCCCCAGACCGCACTTCATCTGCCGTTCCAGGGTGGTGATGATGTTTTTTTCCTTGAGCCCGATGCGGCTGAGCCGGGCCAGGACAAAGCGGATCATCAGCGGCGGGCCGCAGACCAGGGCCACGGTGTTGGCCGGGGTGACCTCGATTGCATCGAGCAGGCCGGTAACCACCCCCACCGGGCCGTCCCAGCCCGGCCGGGTCTGGTCCACGGTCAGCAGACAGGTGGCCCTGGGGTGTTGCCGCCACAGGTCCAGGTCCCTTTTAAAGGCAATATCATCCGGGGTGCGGCTGCCGTAAAGAATGGTCAGCCGGCCATAGCTGTTGTCCTGGTCCAGGCAGTAATTGATCACCGAGCGCAACGGCGCCAGGCCGATGCCGCCGGCCACGAACAGCAGGTCCCGGCCAATGATTCTGTCCAGGGGAAAGGGGCGGCCGAACGGGCCGCGCAGGCCGACCATCGCCCCGGTCCCCAGTTGATGCATCGCATCGGTGAGTCTGCCGGCCCGGCGGACGCTCAGCTGGATGGTCCCCGGCCGGCTGGGGGTGGAAGAGAATGAGATCGGCGCCTCGCCGCAATGGGGGATCGAGACCATCATGAACTGGCCCGGCCGGTAGGAAAAGGAGCGGTTCAACTCCTGGTCGGCAAAGCTAAGGACAAAGGTCTTGATCCGGGAGTTTTCCTCGATTACCTCGCTGATCCGGGCCGGCCGGGGCAGATAGCTGTTCTCAATGGTGTGGTTGATTGTCATTTTCTATTCCTCGCAGACCATGGCGACAAAGCGGGCCATGTCCACCCCGCCGAAGCAGATATCAATGCAACGGCCGCAGCCCACGCAACTCGGCCGGCCGTGTCTGGTCACGTCGTGCAGAAGTTTATGCCGGAACCGCCGGCGGATCGCCTGAGTCTGGTGGTCCACCGGATTATGGCCCCCGGCCATTCTGGTGAACCCGGCAAAGGTGCAGGCATCCCAGTTGCGGATCCGCAGTCCGGAGTCGGCGGTGACCGCCTGATCGCGGATGGTGAAGCAGGTACAGGTCGGACAGATATAGGTGCAGCCGCTGCAGTCCTGGCAGCGGCGGGAAAGCGCCTCCCAGATCGCGTCCGGAACCCGGTCCTCCCGCAGCCGGCGGATCGCCCGTTCCACCTGGACCTGGCGATGGAAATTGCCCCGGGCCTCCAGGGAGAGCTGGTACTGTGCCTTTTTATCCTCCTCCCGGGCCGGGGTAAAGAAATGACCCAGCCGGGTAATCAGTTCCCGGCCCCTGATCCGGCCCACCTCGACAAAGTAGCGGTCGCCGAGGTCGGTGAACTGGAGATCATAGCCCATTTCGAGGAAGGGTCCGCTTTTGGTGGCGTTGCAGAAACAGTTGGCAAAGGGCTGGGTGCAGCCGATGCTGATCAGGATCGCGTTTTCGCGGCGTTTCAGGTAATAGGGATCCTTGGCCTGGCCGAGAAAGGTCACGTCCATGTAGAGGATCGCCGCCAGATCGCAGGAGCGCAGCCCGAAATAGATGGTGTCCGCGGCCGAGTTGAGCGGGGTGAACCGGTAGTCGCCGGCCGCTGATATCTCATAGGTGAACAGGGTCTCCTGCTGGGGGAAGAGGTAGGGCTTGGCCGAGGCGATTGCCTGGTTTTCCAGATCAATGTCGACCTGGTCCAGTTCCTGGATCAGGGTGAACAGGGTGTCGCCCTGGCGGTTGCGGACCGGCGCCACCAGCCGGTGGTTTTTCTTCAGCCGCCGGAGCAGGGACGGCAGATGGTCTTTTCCGAGGATACAGGTTTCAAGCATGGGTCACCTTTTCGATCCGGACCGCGCATATCTTGTATTCCGGGCATTGGGCCTTGGGATCCCGGGCATCCACGGTCAGAAAGTTAACCGGCGCCTCGGTAAAGTGGAAGCTGGTAAACAGCGCCCCTGGCACGACCCGGTCGGTTATCTCGGCCCGGAGCTCGATCTCCCCCCGGCGGGAGACCAGCCGCAGCCAATCGCCGTTGCCGATCTTGTGGCGGCCGGCGTCAACCGGGTTGATCTCCAGCCGGGCCCTGCCCCCCTCGCGGACCAGCATCGGGCTTTTCCTGGTCATGGTCCCGGTGTGAAAGTGGTGATAAAGGCGGCCGGTGTTCAAAACAAAGGGATAGTCCTGGTCCGGTCTTTCACTGGGCCGCTGGTGACGGGTGGGCACGAACCGGCCCCGGCCCCGGGTAAAGGCGTACTTGTGCAGATAGGGGGTGCCGGGATGGGAGCGGTCCGGGCAGGGCCACTGCAGGCCCCAGGAATCCTCCAGCCGGTTGTGATAGATCCCGCCGTAGATCGGGGTCAAGAGGGCGATCTCCTCCATGATCTCGGCTGCTGATTCATAGTCCATCTCATAGCCCAGGCAGCGGGACAGGCCGATGACGATCTCCGAGTCGGAGCGGCTGGAACCAAGGGGATCAATGGCCTGGCGAACCAGTTGCACCCGCCGTTCGGAACTGGTGATCGTGCCGGTTTTTTCGGCAAAGGAGGCAGCCGGAAAAACCACGTCGGCCAGGGTTGCGGTCTCGCTGAGAAAGAGATCGGAAACCGCCAGAAACTCCAGTTGCTCCAGCTTCTTTTTCACCTTGGCCAGGGTGGGGTCGCTCCGCATCGGATTCTCGCCCATGATCAGCATTGCGCGTACCTGGTCGCCATGGGTCATATCCAGCAGGGTCAGGCCCGGCCCGGCGGGCAGCTCGGTCTGCCAGGCCCGGGCGAATTTCGCCCGGACATCCGGATCGGCCACCGACTGGTAGCCGGGCAGGACCGCGGGCAGGGCGCCCATGTCGCAGGCCCCCTGGACATTGGAGTGGCCGCGCAGGGGATCGACCCCGGTATCCTCCTGCTCCACATGGCCGGTGAGCATGGCCAGGTTGGAGTAGGACTGGACATTGTCGGTGCCGCAGATATGCTGGGTCACTCCCAGGCAGTAGCAGATCACCGCCTTGCTCGCCCGGGCGTAAAGCTTGGCCGCCCGGGAGATCTCGTCCAAGGCCAGCCCGGTCAGGGACGCGGTCTCCTTCAGGTCGATTCGCAGGAGCATGTCGCGCAGGGCATGAAAGTTCTCGGCCCGCATCTCGATGAACACGTCATCGATCATGTTTTCGTCAAGGATGATCCGCATCATCGCATTGACCAGCGGGATATCGGTGCCCGGCCGGATTGCCAGGTGGATATCGGCATGCTCGGCCATGAAGGTGCGGCGGGGATCAATGACGATCAACCTGGCGCCCCGGTCCCTGGCATCCATGATCCTCCGGGCCACCTGGGGATGGGTCGCGGAGGTGTTGGAGCCCGAGACCAGGATCACCTGGCTGTTCTCGATCTCATTGATCGAGTTGGTCATCGCGCCGCTGCCAAAGGTGGTGGCCAGACCGGCCACCGTGGGCGCGTGTCAGAGCCGGGCGCAGTGGTCGACGTTGTTGGTCTTGAGCACTGCCCGGGCGAATTTCTGCAGCAGATAGTTTTCCTCGTTGGTGCATTTGGCCGAGGCCAACACCCCCAGGGCGCGGCCGCCGTGCCGGTCGCGGATCCGGGCAAACGCGGTTGCGGTCGCGGTCAGGGCCTGGTCCCAGGAGACCGGTGTCAGCTCGTTGTTTTTTCTGAGCAACGGGGTCTGCAGCCGGGCCGGGTCATGGATGAACTCGTGGATGTGCCAGCCCCGCACGCAGAGGTTGTTGCGGGTGACCGGGTGGCCGCGGCTGGGCATGACCCCGGTCACCCGGTTGTCAACGACCCGCAGGTACAGGCCGCAGCCGCAGCCGCAGTAACAGCAGGTAGTCAGTACATCCCGCATGGAAACCCCCCTTAGGAAGGTAGAATTATGAATGTAGGTAAGCGTTCACCAGCACCTCATCTTCGCCCATTTTGGCCTGCTCGAATAGCACCAGTATGCTTCGCAGTCCCAAATGAACGAATCTAAGCCACTGGTAAACGCTTACGGGCATAAGATTACCGTAAATCCGTACCCCCGGTGAACGGTTATGAATGTAGAATATCGAACCGCAGAATGTTGCGGTATCGGGTTATTGGTTAGAGGTTAGCGGCAGTCCCCCATCCCTTTTTTTATCACCCATAACCCATCACCTCTTACCCGTCATCTTATATCGGCAGGATATGCACCTCTTCGGTTATCGGATGATGGCCCTTGAGAAACAGTCCCTTGCGGCCGTCGATGGATACCGGCTCACCGAAGCGGATGACCTGGCCGTTGATCTCGCAGTACTCGGCCGACTCGTATACCTTGAGGGTCTTGCAGCCCACCACGCAGGTCTTTTCCAGTTGGGTGGCAACCACCGAGGCATGGGAGGTCTGGCCGCCGCGGGCGGTGAGCAGGCCGTCGGCCGCGGCGATCTCCTTGATGTCCTCGGGCACCGTGTCCTGGCGGATGAGGATCAAGGGGGTGTCCGGGTCCTCCCGGCGCAGCTGGGCAAGGTTCTGGGCGGTGAACACGGCGCGGCCGGCCAGGGCGCTGCCCGAGACCCCGATGCCGGTGCCGAGCAGCGCGGTTGTCACTGCCTCGGGATTGACAAAGACATAGACGTTTTCTTTTTTCTTGATAGTAATCATGTCCCGGGTCTGGAGGATGGACAGGGCCTCGGCCCCGGGTCCCTCAAAGGTAAACTCGATCTCCTGGGGGTCCCACCGCTTGTCGTAGACCAGCTCCCGGGCCAGGGCCAGTAATGCCCGGTAGATTTCCGGGAACCGCACTTCAAGGGAAAAATCCTTGGACCGGCCGTCAAGCTCCGATTGTTCCACCGAGATGGGGTAGGTGGTGACCAGGCCGCTGACAATATCCTCGCCCTGGTCGCCCATGGCATAATCGCCCCACAACGCCACCCGCCGCACCTTGCGATAGGGATGGGCGGTGAACAGCAGGCCGCTGCCCGCGTCGGGGCCCAGATTGCCGAAGACCATCGCCTGGACGATGACCGCGGTGCCCCAGGCGTCGGAGGTGCCCATCAGCTCGCGGTAGTCCCTGGTTTTCTTGGTGTTCCATGAGTCAAGCACTGTTTCCACGGCCCCGATCAGTTGCAGCCAGGGGTCCTCGGGAATACCGATCCCCACGCTGCGGATCGTCTTCTGGTACTCCAGGGCCAGTTCCCTCATCCGGGCCGGGGTGAACTGGCTTTTGAACTGGACATTATGCCTGGCCTTGGCCGCGTTCATCAGGTTCTGGAAGGTGTCCCGGCCCACGCCCTTGGTCATGGCCCAGGACTGGAGAAAACGGCGGTAGTTGTCCCAGGCCAGATACTCCTGGCCCGAGAGTCTGGCAAACTCCTCGACCAGGTCCTGGTTCAGGCCGACATTGTGGACCGTGGCCATCATCCCGGGCATGGAGATGGGGGCGCCGCTCCGGATCGACAACAGCAGCGGATTGGCCGGGTCGCCGTAGCAACGGCCGCTCTGCTCCTCCACCGCGCTCAGTTCCTTGCGTACCTGGCGCATGAACTCTTCGCGGGCCATCTGGAAACCGCGGACCACCGGCCAGCAGCGGAAGATCTCGGTGGTAACGATGAAACCCGGCGGCACCGGTTTGTTTTCCTCGGCCAGCACGGTGAGGTTGAAGCCCTTGTTGCCGAGTTGGATCAGGTTGTTGGTGCGGGGGTTCCGGTGGTGCAGGGAACTTACCGCCATCTCCGGGTTATAGGTCATCAACAGGTCAAGGTCCTTTTCGTCCAGCACCTCCTTCTGCCGTTCCAGGGTCTGGATGATCCGGGTGATGAAGTTGTCCAGGTGCTGGAGTCCGAAGGTGGAGGCGATCAGGTTGCGGAAAAAGGCCTCGGACAGCCGGAGGATGCTGGAGTTGATGTCAGTGTCGTCCCAGAGGGGGCGGTACTTGGTGAGCAGGTTGGCCGCGCCGATCTGGGGGATGATGATCGACAGATTGTTCTGATGGATATTGGTGTAGTAGGCGTAGATTACATCCTTGACCCCCTCGGACAGGCCGCGGAAGATGTCCAGGTACTGGGTGTAGGAGAAACGCTTGATTCCCAGCGAGCTTGACAGCAGCTGGACCGATGTCTCCAGGCGGCGGCTGACAATGCCGTCGATCTTCAGGGCCCGCAGGTAGAGACGGAGACACTTGATGACCCGGATAAAGGTCGCCCGGGTGATGAACGAGAGGTTGGCTGTTTCCGGCAGTTTTTCCAGGTAGATGTTGGCCAGGTTCTCCAGCCGGAAGGTAAGGCCCAGGGCATCGAACTTTTTTTCCCGGTACCGGCCGTACACCGAGGGGATGTCCACCGCGATATGGCGCTTGTAGTAGATGTCCTCCCTGGCCTCGAACACCTGGTCGCTCAGGATGATCCCTTTCAACTTTTCAAGGTGGCTGAGCAGGGCGTTCAGGCACTGGTGGGTGTCGCAGATTTCCAGATCGGCCAGCAGCTGTTCCATCTCCGGGAAGCCGCCCTTGGCCGCCTGTTCCAGTTGAATCCGCAACTCCTGGAAACCGAGGTTGTACTTCTGGTGCAGGAGCTTGTACATCCTGACCAGTAGGTCGAACCGTTTTAGTTCCGTGCCGGGCAGGTCCTTCTGCTGGGCGAGGAAGGTGGCCCGCCGGGACTCGTCCCATCCGAGCAGATCCCCGATGGTTTCGATTTCATCCAGTTCCATGATTCTCTTCATCAGCCGGCGCAGGTCATCGACAAAGGGTCCGTGCCGGTCTACCTGGCCCAGCACCTCCTCCGGCAGAAAGGGGGCAAGCAGCTCCTTGTCGCCGCCCTGCCAGAAGGCGAAGATCGCCTCAATGAAGTCAACGATCAGGTTGCTGCTTTCCACATGGCTCTGTTTGCGGAGAAAGTGGATAAGCTGGTCCTGGCGTTTGTGGATCTCGTCCAGGTCAGTGGATACGTCCCGCAGTTCACCCTCGGCGCCGATCTCGTTGAAGAATACCGGCATCAGCTTGGCAAACTGCTTGAACAGGTTGTAGATCGGCTCAATGGGATGGTTGAGCAGCCGGCTGATATCCCGTTGGAACAGGTCGGTATCCTTGACGCAGGTGCCTGACAGCTTGAGGTTGATGATCAGGGCGGAGAACAGGGTGGAGCACCATTTCGGCTCCTGCACGATCAGGTTGGTCCAGACCCGGATGTTGGCCAGGTGGGCCGGGTTGGTGATCGGCTGCCAGTCCTCGTCCACCCCGGTAACATTGGCGTACTGGAAGCCGAAACGAACCGACTCCCAGAGAAAGGCCTCCACCAGCCGGCTGTTGCCCCGGTTGAAGACCTCGGTGCCCAGGACCTGGATGCATTGCAGCGAGGTGTGCGGGTAACGGCGGACATTGACCTTGAGCAGCTGGAAGGTGGTGAGCAGAAAACTCTCGATCTCCTCAAAGCTCTGCTGCCGGATAAGCAGCACCAGGCTGCGGTTGATCTCCCGCAGGGTCTCTTCGTGGATCAGGGCCAGGCCCGAGGTCTCCATGATCCGGAAGAGGAAGAGGAGCTTGCGGTTCTCGGCAAAACGGTCGGCCGGCGCGGATCCGGTGGTTGCCGGCCCTTTGTTGCTTTCGCCGAGTTTGCCGGTGATCTCCTTGTAGAGCCGGACAAAATCAACGTGGGAGGGCATGGTCAGCAGCCGGCCCAGGGCCGCGGCCGGGTCCTTTTCCACCGCCACCTCCTGGAGGCGCTCCAGGTGGCCGCGGATCCGGCGGTGGGAGATGGCGTTGAAGAGCTTGCCCGCCTCCCAGCCCTCGCACATGGTGCCGCAGGCCTCCTCGAACCAGGCCATGGTATCTTTTTCACTCAACCAGTATTGGTAGTTCAGGGTCAGGACCCGCTGCATCAGCCGGGCCAGGGGAAGAAAGTCATAGGTTGTTGTGTCCGGCTGTTGTTTGGCAATTTCCAGGAGCCGGAAGGCAATGGCCTTCATCGGATGATGACCCTGGACCATGAACATGAAGGTTTTCTCGTCCAGGCCGTGCAGCCGGACAAAGCAGCCGGCCAGGGCCTGTTCGTAACGGGCCAGGCCAGCCGGGTCGAGCAGGCCGGTCAGTTTGTCCACATAGGCCAGCAGCGCCTCCATGGTCTGGCCGAGCAGGGTGTTGTTCCGCTGTGATTCGGCCAGGGCGGTAAAGAACAGGGCGGTGAAGCGGGTAAAGGCCTCCGGACCCCGTTGGTGGGGCAGATAATGGCTGATGTTCTTGAGGACAAAGGAGCGCAGCCTGGGGATGATGATCGTCCAGTTGCGGAAGGGGTGGCTGCTCTCGTAGAGCAACTCGTCGATACCCTTGCGGATTCCCCGGAACCGGCCCACTATTTCGGAAAGAACCCGAAAGCAAGGGTCGATGGTCACTTCCCTGGTGGCGGTTTCCTCAAGATTGACCCGCAGGGCATCGGATTCGATGACCTGGTCAGGGGTCGGTTTCTTTTCTGCCATGGACATAAGGACGCCGCGTCGGTCTGGTTAAATGGTGAGCAAAGTTTCAGCCAAAGGCGCAAGGCATAAGGCGCCCGCATCCCTTACAGCGCTTTGTTGGCCTCCATGTGCAGGATCAGGTCCAGGACCCGGTTGGAATAGCCCCATTCGTTGTCATACCAGGTGAGTACCTTGACCGTGGTGCCGACCACCTTGGTGGACAGGCCGTCAACCACCGATGAGTGGGGGTTGCCCTGGTAGTCGATGGAGACCAGCGGTTCGTCGGAATAGCCGAGGTAGCGGTTGGTCGCCTCCTTGAGGGCCCGGTTGATCTCCGCCGGGGTGGTCTCCCGTTCCACCTCCATCACCGCGTCAACCAGCGAGACGTTGGGGGTGGGCACCCGGACCGAGAGCCCGTCGAACTTGCCCTTCAGTTCCGGGATCACCAGGGCCAGGGCGGTGGCGGCCCCGGTTTTGGTGGGGATTATCGACAGGGCCGCGGCCCGGGCCCGGCGCGGATCGCTGTGGGCAAAATCAAGGATGCGCTGATCATTGGTATAGGAATGCACCGTGGTCATCAGTCCCCGCTTGATCCCGAACCGGTCGAGGATCACCCGGACCATGGGCGCCAGGCAGTTGGTGGTGCAGGAGGCGTTGGAAACCACATGGTGTTCAGTGGGATCGTATTCGTCCTCGTTCACCCCCATGACAATGGTCTTGATCTCGCCCCTGGCCGGCGCCGAGATCACCACCTTGGCGGCCCCGGCCTCGATATGGGCGTGGGCCTTGTCTTTTTCGGTGAACCGGCCGGTGGACTCGATCACATAGTCCACCCCCAGATCACCCCAGGGGATGTCCCGCGGCTGCCGGTGGTTGAAGACTTCCACCCGGCGTCCGTTCACGGTGATGCCGCGTTCGTCCTCCCGGACCTGTTGCTGGAAGATGCCCATCACTGAATCATACTGGAGAAGATGGGCAATGCTTCGATTGTCGGTGAGATCGTTAATGGCCACGATTTCGACATCGGCAAAGGCCGCATCCATGTCCTGGGCCCGGAAAATGCTTCTGCCGATCCTGCCGAACCCGTTGATTCCGACTCGAATTGTCATGAATATGCTCCTTATGGTTTACAACAGTTTGTTTATGTAGTGTATCTGATTAGTATCAGTCTTCAGTCCTCTGTCCTCTGTCCTCTGTCCTCTGTCTTCCGTCTTCTGTCTTCCGTCTTCCGTCCTCTGTCTTCCGTCCTCCGTCCCCGGTCATTTCCACGGCGGTCCGGTACAACTCCAGGTAGCGGTTCCGCACCTTGGTCCAGGTGTAGTGGCGGTTGATCGTCCGGATCGCCGCGACCTGCATCCCGGCAAGTTTTGCCGGCTGCTCCCGGAAGAGGGTGAGGGCCCGTTCCATGGTCTCCAGCAGGGCCCGGGGCGAGTGTTCGCTATAGGCCAGGCCGGTGACCCCGTCAATCACCTTGACCAGGCCGCCGGTATGGCGGACAATGGGGAGGTTGCCGGCCAGTTGGGCCACATAATCGGTAAGGCCGCAGGGCTCATACCGGGAAGGGATAAGAAGGAAATCGCCGGCCGCATAGACCTGGTTGGCCAGGCCGGGGTCATAGCCGTGCAGAACACAGATCCGGTTGGCAGTGGCCGGGGCCAGGGCCAGCTGATCAAGGGCCAGCTCCAGTTCCCGGGCCCCGGAGCCCAGCAGCAGGACCTGAAAGTCTTTGTCCCGGCCAAGGAGTATCCTCAGGGCATCAATCAGGATGTCCACGCCCTTCTGGGAGGTCAAACGGCCGACCATGGTGAACAGGGGCTGAAGAGGGTCAACGGCCAGGCTCCCGACCTGGATCACCCCGCTGATTCGCCTGGCATTGATGTCGGCCAGTAACGCCTTCTTGCACAGCTTCTTGCCCTTTAAATCGCCCCGGCCCGGGGCAAAGGCAGCGGCCAGCCCCAGTTTTTCCGGATGGCGGGGATCGAAATCCGCCGGGTTGATCCCGTTGGTGATTCCGGCCAGGACGACCCCGTCCGCCAGCAGCCGCCGGCCCAGCCAGCCGGTGAGCATGTCGTCCTCGGTCTCCTGCAGTTCCCGGGCATAGTTCTCGCTTACCGTGTTCAGTACTGCGTAGCGTGAGGCAACGAGCAAGGGATCGAAACGGTCGGCCAGCAGATTATCCATTACCACCTGCTCGGGCAGACCGCAGATGGCCCGGGCAAAGGGCAGGTCTTCCACCTCCTGGTGGTAGCCGACCCCGGCATTGTGGATGGTGACCACGGCGCCGGTTCCGCGGAAATAGTGGCGGAACCCTTCCATCTCGTGCATCATCGCCGGCAGGATGGCGGTGTGGCCGTCCTGGCAATGGATCACCCCTGGTTTTTCGCCCAGCCGGACCATGAGCGCCAGCCCGCTCTTCTGCAGGAGTACGTTCATGGCGAAATAGTCGAAATAGGCAGTGCCCTGTTTGTGCCAGGGGATGGCCGCCTCTTCGTCGGCGGTATAGGTGTAGATTCCCCTTTTTTCCCGGTACCGTTCGCTGTCAACCAGAAAGATCCTGACCCGGTTCAGCTCTTGCTGGTGGATGGAGACCTCTTCCCGCCGCTCCTTGAGGGCGTAGTTCATGTCCACCTGGAACCGGTCGGTTTCAATAAAGCCGAGGGCCTCGGGATCCATGAATCCATAACAGGGCAGGACCACCGATATCCTGCGCCGGGTCCGGGCCAGGGCCTCGGCCAGTTGCCGGCACACGTCCTTGACCCCGCCGGCGCCGGCCAGTCCGGCATACTCCCGGGTGACCAGCCAGATGTTATGTATTTTTTCGATTTGTTTATTGGTAGCCATGAAAAAACCGCTTTTCAGGAGATGGCCCGCTGACGGAGCAGGTGGTCGGCCAGGGTCAGGCAGACCATGGCCTCGCACACCGGCACGATCCTGGGGATGGCCGAGATGTCGTGCCGGCCGCCGACCCGGATGGTGACCGGATTGTTGTCCAGGTCAACGGTCTGCTGTTCCCGGCCGATGGACGGGATCGGCTTGACCGCCACCCGGGCGATGATCGGATCGCTGTTGGAGATCCCGGCCAGGATGCCGCCGGCCCGGTTGGAGGCAAATCCCTGCGGAGTGATCGGGTCGTTGTTCGTGGAGCCGGTGAGCCGGGCCGCCTCGAAACCGGCGCCGATCTCCACCCCCTTGACCGCGCCGATGGACATCAGCCCGTGGGCCAGGGTGGCGTCCAGCTTGTCGAATACCGGGTCACCCAGCCCGGCCGGGCAGCCGGAAGCCTGGATTTCGACGATTCCGCCCAGGGAGTCGTTGTCGGCGCGCACAGCATTGATATGCTCCTCCATCCGCGCCGCTGCCTCGTTGTCCGGGCAGAAGAGCCGGTTGTCATTGATCCGGTCGAGGTCGCGCCGGCTGGTTTCGATCTTGCCCAGGGCCACGGTATAGGCCAGCACCGAGATCCCGGCCGTGGCCAGGAGGGTCCGGGCCACGCTGCCGGCCGCCACCCGGGCCGCGGTTTCCCGGGCCGAGGCCCGGCCGCCGCCGCGGTGGTCGCGGATTCCGTATTTTTTGAGATAGGTGATGTCCCCGTGGCCGGGCCGGAATATTTTTTCTAAGTGATCGTATGACTTGCTGTGGGCGTCCTTGTTATGGATGAGCAGCGCAATCGGGGTGCCGGTGGTCATCCCCTCGAACACCCCGGAGAGGATCTCCACCCGGTCCGGTTCCTGGCGCGGGCTCTCGCCGCCGCCCTTGCCGGGCCGCCGCCGGTCCATGTCTTTCCGGATACCGGCCGGGTCCAGGGGCAGACCCGGCGGGCAGCCGTCGATTACCGCGCCCACCGCAGTGCCGTGGGACTCGCCCCAGGTGGTGACCCGGAAAACCTTGCCATAGGTGTTGCCTGCCATGTTCCGTTCCTTCCGAGGCCGGTAGCCGGTTAAAATAACTTTCTTTTTCCCATCCAATATCTGGCCGCATTAAAGTGCTTTTGGTCCGAGCTGTCAAGCGTCTGTTCCGCTCTCCGCACAAGGGGGAGCGGGGAAGGAATTGATTATCCCCTTTTTGCCTGGTATAGTGGCGCTGGTTTGAACGGAAACCTTTGTCAGGGAGGAGTGATGCCTTTTCTAGGCGCGCACATGTCAGTGGCCGGCGGCCTCCATCTCGCCCTGGAGCGGATGCACCGGGCCGGGGCTGAATCCCTGCAGCTCTTCACCAGGAACCAGCGACAGTGGCGGGCTTCATCGCTTGCTCCCAAAGAGATCGCCCTTTTTAAAACAGCCTGGGAAGAGGCGGGCCGGCCGTTGGTCGCGGCCCATGATTCCTATCTGATCAATCTTGCCTCGCCTAAGACGGAGATTGCGTCCAAGTCAATTACCGCCCTGGCCGATGAGCTTGACCGCTGCGCGGCCCTGGCCATCCCCTGGCTGGTGATGCATCCCGGCGCCCATCTCGGCGACGGCCCGGAGCAGGGGCTCCGCCGTTTTACCGGCAATCTCGATCTGGCCCTGGAGCAGGCCGCCGGGGCCGAAGAGGTGATGGTGCTGCTTGAGACCACTGCCGGTCAGGGTACCAGTCTCGGCGCCTCGTTCGAGGAACTGGCCGCGATCATCGAACAGTCCCGTCATGGCGCGCGACTGGGGGTCTGCTTTGATACCTGTCATGCCTTTGCCGCGGGCTACGATCTCCGCACCCCGGAGAGCTACGCGGCAACCTTTGCCGAATTTGACCGGGTGGTGGGGCTTGACCGGCTCAAGTTTTTTCACTTGAACGATTCGATCAGGCAACTGGGCAGCCGGGTTGATCGTCATACCCATATCGGCCGGGGCGCCATCGGTCGTACCGGCTTTGCCCTGCTGGTCAACGACCCCCGCTTCGCCCGCCATCCCATGACCCTGGAGACCCCCAAGGGCAAGGACCTGAAGGAAGATATCGAGAATCTGGCCCTGCTGCGTTCCTTGCAGCAATAACTGCTCGCCGCGATCAACCGGATTCGATTTTTAATCTTGTGTCGGTCATGTTGCCGGCATTGTACCCGGTTCCAGACAGAGACCAACCTGAAAATATGCTATCTATAAGTAACAGTTTAATTTAAAATCAACGAATAAGGATTACGGATCAGGTTGAAAACCTTGGATGGGTTGGAGGAGGTAAGTAGATGCCGTTGATTGAATGGAATGACTCCTTAAGCGTGGGAAATGATGAGATCGATACGCAACATAAAAAATGGATCAGGATGACCAATGAACTGCATGAGGCCCTGCTGAATTCAGATGCCGGTGAACTCCGTGAAGTGGCGCTCCGCGCGTTGAAAGAGATGAGAGAGTATGTGCGTTATCATTTTGACCACGAAGAAGAGTACATGCGGCAGATTGACTATCCCGGCCTGGGGGAGCACAAGAAGATCCATGCGGTGTTCTATGTCCGGATCATCGATTATTATAATCAGGTCCAGGAGGGGAAGATGGTCTTGAATACCCAGATCATGAAAACATTGAGAAACTGGCTTGAACACCATATTATGAATGAGGACAAGAAATATGGGGATTTCGCTGCCCGGCGGAAATAACCGGCTTTAATCCCGGGATGGATGCCGGGCGGATGGAAAAGGAGTAAGGGATCCGGAAAATACCGGGTCCCTGAAGGAGGCCACGGATCATGGAACGTTTGCAACTCACCGAGGATCTTCTCACCGGTATTGAAGAGATCGACAACCAGCACCGGGAGCTTTTTGCCCGGGGAAACGCGGTGCTCTTCCCGGAAGGCGGAAAGGAGAACGTCCGGGATATCGTCAATGCGCTGGCCTTTCTCATGCTGTACGTGGATGAGCATTTTGCCGCTGAGGAGCGGATGATGAAGCTTTATAAATATGATCGCCTGGAGGGCCACCGGAAACAGCATCAAAGACTGCGGAAAGACGTTGAAGCCCTGTACCGCCGGACAAAAGAAGAGGGAACGATCAAGGGGTTGGCCTCTGAACTCTATTACCTGTTCGGCGACTGGTATGTCTATCATATCAAGGAATGGGACAGGGCCTATGCCGCTTTTCTGCAAAAACGCATAAAGCTTGCCTCGGTCTTGATCCCCGGCCTGGAGGACATCGACGACAGCCAGGTGGAGGTGTTGAAATTCGACGGCGAGATCTCCCCGGCCGAATTAAAGGCCCGCAGGAACCGCCGCTGATTGGTTGCCCCCCTCCTTACCCTCTGCCCCCCCTTTTTTTATTGCCGGTAAAGATCCTCTTTTATTTTTTATCCGAAGCTCACCAGTCTGCCTACGCACACCCGGACCACTGCCGAACGGTTGCGGTTTCGGTGGTGTTGCTGATTTTGCGCCCTTGTTGAACGGTTACGTCCATGGCACTAATTACCTTTCAGGAGGTCTGTCTCGGTTTTGGCAACGCTCCGCTCCTTGACCGGGTTTCCCTGCGGATCGAGCCCGGTGAACGGGTCTGTCTGAAGGGCCGCAACGGAGAGGGCAAGTCCACCTTGATGAAGCTGATGGCCGGCGATCTGGTCCCGGACAGCGGCCGGGTGCTGCGCCGGCCGGGCCTGCGGATCGGCCGGCTGGATCAGGAGGTGCCCGGATCTCTGACCGGGAGTGTCTTTGATGTGGTGGCTGGCGGCCTGGGCGGGATGATGGGGCCTCTTGCCCGCCATCATGCGCTGATCACCCGCCTGGCCGGGGAGTCCGGCGAATCCCTGCTTAATGATCTGGCAGCGGTGGAGCAGGAACTTGAGACCAGCGGGGCCTGGAGCTTCCAGCAGCGGATCGATACCGTGCTGACCCGGCTCAAGCTTGAGCCGGGTCAGCTGTTCGAGCATCTGTCCGGCGGGATGAAACGGCGGGTGTTGCTGGCCCGGGCCCTGGCCATCGGCCCGGACCTGCTCCTTTTGGACGAGCCCACCAACCATCTTGATATCGAGTCCATTGCCTGGCTGGAGGAATTTTTGCTCAACAGCGGCCCGGCCCTGCTCTTTGTCACCCATGACCGCTGGTTTTTACAGAAGCTGGCCACCCGGATACTCGATCTGGACCGGGGCCGGGTGACCAGTTGGCCGGGTGATTACGAGACCTATCTGCGGCGCAAGGAGGAGTCCCTGGCCGTTGAGAGTGCCCACCAGGCCGAGTTCGACCGCAAACTGGCCCGGGAGGAGGTCTGGATCCGCAAGGGGATCAAGGCCCGCCGGACCAGAAACGAGGGGAGGGTGCGGGCCCTGGTCGAAATGCGGCAGGAACGCCGGGCCCGGCGGGAACAACTGGGCCGGGTGCGGATGGAGGTGGCCGGGGCCACCATGTCCGGCAAGCTGGTGGCAAGCCTGCGGAAGGTCTCCTACAGCTTTGCCGATACCGGCAAGGAGATCATAAAAGATCTGACCGCCACGGTTTTCCGGGGCGACAAGATCGGCCTGATCGGCCCCAACGGGATCGGCAAGACCACCCTGCTCCGCCTGCTGCTCGGCGAACTTGCCCCCACAAAAGGACAAATCCGGCTGGGCACCAACCTTGCGCCCGGCTATTTCGATCAGCAGCGCGATCAGCTTGACAGGGAGAAGAGCGTGATCGACAACCTGGGGGACGGCACCGAGTTTGTGGAGATCAACGGCCGGCAGCGCCATATGATCGGTTATCTGCGCGATTTTCTCTTTACCCCGGACCGGGCCCGCTCGCCGGTTAAGATCCTGTCCGGCGGCGAGCGCAACCGGCTGCTCCTGGCCAGGCTCTTTGCCCGGCCGTCAAACATCCTGGTACTGGACGAGCCCACCAATGACCTGGATATGGAGACCCTGGAACTGCTGGAAGAGCTGCTCCTGGACTACAGCGGCACCGTGCTGCTGGTCAGCCATGACCGGGCCTTTATCAATAACGTGGTCACCAGCACCCTGGTCTTTGAGGGCAACGGCCTGGTCCGGGAGTATGCCGGCGGCTATGATGACTGGCTCCGGCAGCGGGCAACGCCGGAACCGGACAAGGGGACGGCTGGAACGATCAAAAAGGAACGGGTGAAGTCACGGGCCAACGGACCGCGCAAGCTTACCTTTAAGGAGGCCCGGGAACTGGAAGGGCTGCCCGGCCGGATTGAGGCCCTGGAGCAGGAGCAGGAAAAACTCTACGCTACCATGGCCGGTCCGGCGTTCTACCAGGGCGATGGGGCTGAGATCGCCCGGGCCAGGGAGCGGTTGGCGGAACTGGAGAGGATTGTGGCTGCCGCCTATGACCGCTGGGAGGGGCTGGAGTCGGTTCAGGAGCAATACCTGGCGGCAAAGGGCTGAGGGGAAGGACTGTTACGGTTGTTTTCAGCCTTTTGCAGGGATGCGGGGCTGTTTCCTTTTCAGGCCAAAGGGCTTGGTTTTTTTAAATGGTTTGCGGCTGTTGGTTTTCAGCCCTTTTTCCTCCCGGTCCCGGCCCGTTTCGATGACAACGTGTTTGCCGTTGATCATCAGGTACTGAAAGGCGCGGACCACCTGGGGGCTGAAGCGGCTGTCCGCCTCCAGCATGGTGGTGTGCTCGCTGACCTCTATTTTGCCGACCCTGATCCGCGGACCCATGATTTCATTGATTTGCCCGATCAGCCGTCTGGGCTGCATCCCGTCCTTGTATCCCACGTTGAGCCGGAACCGGGTGAACCGGGTCCGGCCGCCATGCCGGTCCGGCCCGGGTCCTGGCTGTTGCTTCGGCGGTCCCTGGCTACGACTATCGGGCACATTGAGGTCAGGGGCGTTGCGATAAGCCGCCAGGGTCTCCTTGAACGCCAGGGAGACGAACCGCTTGATCAGCTCATCCCGCTCCAGACCGGCAAGCCGGGCCGAGATAACCGGCCAGAAGGGCTCGATGGCGGCATGATCCACTGACTCGGCTTCCACGGTATCGATCAGGCCCAGCAACCGTTTCTCGCAGACCTCAAGGCCGGTGGGCACCCGGGCCTTTTTGAACTTGACCTTCAGCCGGCTTGCAATTTCCCTGATCTTGTACTGCTCCTTTAAATGGATCAGGGCGATGGAGACGCCGGCCTTGCCGGCCCGGCCGGTCCGGCCGCTGCGGTGGGTGTAGTTGTCAGCGCTGTCCGGCAGGTTGTAGTTGATTACATGGGTGAGATCATGCACGTCCAGGCCCCGGGCCGCCACATCGGTGGCCACCAGCAGCTCTACCTGGCGGCAACGGAATTTGTTCATCACCTGGTCGCGCTGGCCCTGGGACAGGTCGCCGTGCAGGGCGTCGGCCCGGTAGCCGTCCCGGACCAGCCGGTCGGCCACCTCCTGGGTCTCCTGCCGGGTCCGGCAGAAAATGATCGCATAGAGACCGGGGATGCTGTCGGCAATGCGCCGCAAGGCAGGGTAGCGGTCCCGGGCCTGGACCAGGTAAAAGAGATGACTGACGGTATCCACCCCGCCGTTGCGGCGGCCGACCACGATCTCCCGCGGCCGGCGCATGTAGCGGCCGGCTATCCCGGCCACCTCCCTGGGCATGGTCGCGGAAAAGAGCAGGCAGGTCTTGTTGTCCGGGGTCTGGCCGAGGATAGCGTTGAGTTCGTCCTGGAAACCCATCTGCAGCATCTCGTCGGCCTCGTCCAGCACCACGGCGTGGAGGGCGGACAGGTCGGCCACCCCCCGGCGGAGCAGGTCGTGGAGACGGCCGGGGGTGGCGACAATGATCTGTACCCCCTGGCGCAGGGCCTTGATCTGGCGGTCGATGGGCGCGCCGCCGTACACCGGGACCACTGTGATCGCCGCCTGGAAGCGGCTGAAACCGGCCAGGTCCCGGGCCACCTGGAGGCAGAGTTCCCTGGTCGGGCAGAGGACCAGGGCCTGGGGTTTTTTCCGGCCGGGATCGCATAGCTGGAGCAGGGGGATGCCAAAGGCGCCGGTCTTGCCGGTGCCGGTCTGGGCGAGCACCACCAGGTCGGCCCGTTCCTCCAGGGCCGTTGGGATTACCTGCTCCTGGACCGGGGTGGGCTCGGTAAAGCCCAGTTCCTCCAGGCCGCGGATGATATCCGGGTGGATGCCGAGTGCTGCGAATGAGGTCATGTCTTTTGTTCCTGGGAAATGGGGGGGCAGGGGCCGCAGGGGCCGGCGCTGCAATAAAAAAAAGCCCCGCCACATGCGGGGCTGCGTCTCTTCTTTTCCTGCCTGTAATGGGTCCAGCCGCCATGGTATAAACAAAAAAACAAAAAAACCGCACCCTCGGTAAAAGAGGATTGTGCGGCCGGCAAGGTGTACTTTTCATCCATTCAAGCAAGAGATACTGCACAAGTGTGCGACTCATCTACCATGGAGTTCTCAAAAAAGCAAAACCTTTCTCGCGAATCGTCCCAATGAAACAAGCTTACCATGCCGGCCCTGGGAAAAGAAGCTGGCCCGGCCTTGACCGCCGCGGCCCGGGCGGGCGAACATGAATTGCCTGGCAAATGGCTGGTTGACAATGCTATGGTGGACCCAGGAATTTACTATTGATTCGGAGGTGCGGCAGCAGATGGTCGAAACAATTGATATTCTCTTTGTCCTGGCCGGGCTGGTGGGCGGCTTCGGCATTGCCTGGTTTATCCTCCGGGGCCGGCGGCGGCTCTTTGAGGAGCAGGTCCGGGGCGAACGAACCGCAACGGCCCGGTTGCTCCAGGACCGGGAGCAGCAACTGGCCGAGGCCCGGGAGTCGGCCCGTCTGCTCCGGGAAGAACTGGATGGTCTGCTGACCCGGTTCCGGGAACAGGGCGAGCGGCGGGCCGCGGCCGAGGAGAAGTGCGGCCGCATTGCGGAGCTGGAACAGGCCCTTGATGACCGGGAAAAGGCGGCCCGGGCCCTGCGGGATGAGAATACCGGGTTAAAGACCAGGCTCTCCGGGCTTGAGACCCGGCTGGTTGAGGAACAGAAGCGTTCCGAGGAGAAACTGCTTCTGCTCGCCGAGGCCCGGGACCAGTTGAAGATCGAATTTCAGAATCTGGCCCAGAAGATCTTTGAGGAAAAGGGGCAGAAGTTCACTGAGCAGAACCGGGTCAACCTGGACGGGGTACTCCGGCCGATGCGGGAACAACTGGCCGAGTTCAAGAAACGGGTCGAGGACGTCTATGACAAGGAGTCCAAGGAGCGGCTTTCCCTGCTCCACGAGATCGGTACCCTCAAGGCCCTGAACCAGCGGATCAGCGAAGACGCTGTCAACCTGACCAATGCCCTGAAGGGCCAGAGCAAGACCCAGGGGGCCTGGGGCGAGATGATCCTGGAGCGGGTCCTTGAGGAGTCCGGCCTGCGCAAGGGGCGGGAATATGAGAGCCAGTCCGGTTTTACCGGTGAGCAGGGGCAACAACTGCGGCCCGACGTGGTGGTGCACCTGCCCGAGGGCAAGGACGTGGTCATAGATTCCAAGGTCTCGCTCACTGCTTATGAACGTTTCTGCGCCGCGGCCACGGAGGAGGAACGGGCCCGGCAGCTCAAGCTGCACATCGCCTCGCTCAGGGCCCATGTCAAGGGGTTGAGCGACAAGAACTACACCGGGTTGGCCGGGATCCGCTCCCTGGACTTTGTCCTCCTGTTCCTGCCCGTTGAGGGCGCCTTTCTGGCGGCCGTTGACAGCGACTCCGGTCTGTTCAACGACGCCTTAAGCAAAAACATTCTTCTGGTCTGTCCCTCCACCCTGCTCGCCACCCTGCGCACCATCCAGAATATCTGGCGCTACGAGTATCAGAACCGCAACGCCCTGGAGATCGCCAAAAAGGCCGGTGACCTCTACGATAAGTTCGTCGGCTTTGTCGAGGCCCTGGAGGATGTGGGCCACAAGATCGCCAAGGCCCGCGATGCCTATGACACGGCCCATAAGCGGTTGGTCAGCGGCCGGGGCAACCTGATCAGGAGGGCCCGGGACCTGGAACGGCTCGGGGTCAAGGCCCGCAAATCCCTGCCCGGGGAACTGGTCAATGAGGCGGAGCCGGACCAGGGGCCGGACGCCGGAGGAGGCAACTCTCCGGCAGACACTAACTCCTAACGATACTCGGGGTACAGGGCCAGGATCGACGATTCATCGGCCGCCATCACCCCCCGTTCACTGATCAGGCCGGTGATCAGCCGGGCCGGGGTGATATCAAAGCCGTAGTTGGCCGTCCGGGTATCCGGCGGACTGATCAACACCGTGGCCGGGGTCCGGTCCGGACCCAGGCCGGTGACATACCTTATCTCGTCGCCGCTTCGTTGCTCAATCGGAATCTCGGTCAGGCCGTGCCGGATGGTCCAGTCAAAGGTGGAGGAGGGCAGGGCCACATAAAAGGGGACCCCGCAGTCCATGGCCGCCAGGGCCTTGAGATAGGTGCCGATCTTGTTGGCCACGTCACCGGTGCGGGTGGTCCGGTCGGTGCCGACGATCACCAGATCGACCAGACCATGCTGCATCAGGTGGCCGCCGCAGTTGTCAACGATCAGGGTATGGGGAACCCCCTCCTGGCCCAGTTCCCAGGCGGTCAGCCGGGCGCCCTGGTTCCAGGGCCTGGTTTCGTCAACCCAGACATGGACCGGAATTTTCTCTTGATGCGCGGCATATATCGGCGCGGTGGCTGAGCCGTAATCCACAAAGGCCAGCCAGCCGGCATTGCAGTGGGTGAGGATGTTGACCGCTGTCCCGTCCTTGCGTCTACTGATTTCCTCGATGATTTTCAAGCCGTGCTCACCGATTCTCCGGCAGAATTCCGCATCCTGGTCGGCAATGGCGCAGGCAGTGGCAAAGGCGGTGTTGATCTTGTCCGCCACTGTGGCGGCCCCGGCCATGGCGGCCAGTTGCCGTTGCACGGCCCAGGCCAGGTTCGCGGCCGTGGGCCGGGTGGCGATCAGCCGGTCGGCCGCGGCCCGGATATCCCGGTCGAAATTATCCGGTTGCGCGGTCAGGGCGGCGATGTACATCCCGAACCCGGCGGTGGCGCCGATCAGCCCGGCGCCGCGGACATGCATCTCGCGGATGGCGGTCGCGAAATCTTCCACCGTGGCCAGGTCCTTGATCACGAACCAATGCGGCAGCTGGCGTTGATCGATGATCTGGATCGTCTTTTTATCTTCAGCCGGCCAGATGGTCCGGTAATGGGTATTGTCAACGTTCATCTTGCGTAAGTTCGGGTTGGTTATGAGAGCAGCATCCTGAGCAGGATAAATGAGATGAGGCCGATACCTATCGAGCCGTAGGCCAGCAGTCAGGGGATGCAGTCGCTGCGCATCCGCCGGGCCAAGAGGGCAAAGGTGAGGGCGGCAATAGCAAAGGAGAGTATAAAGAGAACGATGTCCGGCATGGCAGGTGTTTTTTTGTCCAGGTTAGGTTGACCGGGCTATCCGGGGTGTGGGCTGGCCCTGGCCGAAGAAGCGGACGAATTCCCGGGCCGGCAGCGGTTTGCCGAACAGGAAACCCTGGATATTGAAGCAGTCCTGTTTGTGGAGCAGGGCAAGCTGGGCCTCAAGTTCAACCCCCTCGGCCGTGGTATGGAGGTTCATGTTGCGGGCCAGGGCGATGATCGAGGAGACGATCACCGCATCGTTGGGATTGGTGTGAATCTGTTTGATAAAGGAGCGGTCGATCTTGAGCCTGGTGATGGGAAAGAGCCGCAGGTAGCTGAGCGAGGAGTAACCGG
Source organism: Desulfobacterales bacterium (assembly GCA_021647905.1). Classification (NCBI taxonomy): domain Bacteria; kingdom Pseudomonadati; phylum Thermodesulfobacteriota; class Desulfobacteria; order Desulfobacterales; species Desulfobacterales bacterium. The sequence continues at coordinate 25,368 of JAKITW010000019.1, forward strand.
TGCCGAAATCGTCAATGGCGATCTGGATGCCCATGTCCGCGATTTTGTTCAGGATGCGGATATTTTTCTCAACATCCTGAACAATGATGCTTTCGGTGAGTTCCAGTTCGAGAAACCGGGGGTCAAGACCGGACCTGGCAAGGATATCGGTCACCAGCCCGTAAAAATCCCGCTGCCGGAACTGGCGGCCGGAGACGTTGACCGCCATGGTGATCGGCGGGAAGCCCTGTTCCTGCCAGGCCTTGTTCTGGGCGCAGGCCGTGCGCATCACCCATTCACCGATGGGCTCGATCAGGCCGGTCTCCTCGGCCAGCGGGATGAAGTTTCCCGGGGCGAGCAGGCCCTTTTCCGGATGATGCCAGCGGACCAGGGCCTCGGCGCCCATCAGGCGATTGGCCGCGGTGTCGAACTGGGGCTGATAGTAAAGGGTCAGTTCGTCCAACTCCAGGGCCTTGCGCAGTCCGTTCTCCAGCAGCAGGAATTCAAAGGCCCGGGTATTGGTGCCCGCGGTGTAGAACTGGTAATTGTTGCGGCCGGACTCCTTGGCCCGGAACATGGCCGAGTCAGCGCACTGCATCAGCCCGTCGCTGTCAACGCTGTCCTCGGGATAGAGGCTGATGCCGATGCTGGTGGAGACAACCAGTTCGAACTTTTCGATCAGAAACGGTTTGGCCAGGGCCGCCATGATGTTGCGGGTGACCACGGTCACATACTTGGAGTCCTTGATGTCGTCGAGAATTATGCCGAACTCGTCGCCGCTCAGCCGGGCCACGGTATCACTCCGGCGCAGGCAGCCCTGCAGCCGGCCGGCGATCTCCCGCAGTACCTTGTCGCCGGCCTCATGGCCCAGGGTCTCGTTGATCTTCTTGAATCGGTCCAGGTCGAGAAACAGGACCGCCACCAGGTTCTTGTGGCGCTGGGCCTTGGCCATCAGCATCTGCAGCCGGTCCTGAAACAGCATCCGGTTGGGAAGATTGGTGAGCGGGTCGTGCTGGGACAGGTAGTAGAGGCGCGATTCATCATTACGCAGTTCAGTCCTGGCCGTCTCGTCGGCCGACTGGTTCCGGAAGATCTCAAGGCACCCGCTCAGGGTGCCCTCTTCATTCCACAGGGGCGAGGCCTTGATCTCACAGACATTTTCCTCGCCATTGTCACCGGGCCGGGTCTGGACGATTGTGACCGGCCGGCCGGTTTTTTTAACATCCTCCAGGGGGCACTGGTGCATGTTTTCGGAACAGGAGGCGCTGAAACGGGGAACGGTCTGATAACAGTACAGTTCCTCTTGCTCCAGGAGTTCGGCGGACAGAAGGTCCCGGGCCGCCTGGTTCATCATCAGCACCTTTTTGTTCAGATCGATCAACTGGGCCGGCTCGATTAACCCGTCGATGATGGTCTGGAGAAAATGGTGGTCAAGGGGAGCGGTATTTTCTTCCGGCCCGGAGTTGTCAGCAGGCGTTGTCGCAAGGTCCGGACCGGTCTTTTTCTTCCCCTGCTTCTTTTCCTCTTCGTCAAGCCGGGCCTGATACCGTTGGGAGAGGCGAAGCAGCTCCGCCCGCTCCCTGGCCTTGTCAATGGCATGGAGCAAGAGCGCCGGGGAATCAGCAACGGATCTGGCAACCAGGTCCCAGGCCCCGAGACGCAGGGCCTGGAGCGCGTCGGCGATATGCTCCTGGTCGGACAGGACGAGCAGCGGCGTTTGCAACGAGTCGCGGGTAAGGGTCCGCACCATCTCCAGGGGATCGGCACCTGGAAGCTGCAGATCAAGGAGCACCAGGTCCGGTTTGTTCGTTTCCATGATCCCGGCATATTGGCTGCTGTTTTCAGCCTCAAGGACAGAGAAGTTCCGGCTGACGAGAAGAGAGGTGATGGAGAGACGCGTTTTACCGGGGGCAACAACGGCCAGAACCGTGTAGCTGGAGCGGCAGGACGTCTGGGATGGATCTGTCATCGGGTAACTCTCACGGGTTGCGTACCAGACCGGAGTTATAAAGGGAAAGACCGCGGGTTGTCACGGGTGGTGCGGGCAAGCGCGGACTCCGGGTGCCGTTCGTGAGTACTAGCGTCATGGGGTGTGTCCGGGCGATGCTGTTTTCCCAGGGGCATTGACAGGGGAATAGGTTGATATCATAACCGGAAACAGGTACCTTTACCCTGATAAGTTATGCAATAAAAAAGGAAAAATTACAACGATTCTTTTGACGGCAGGCCGGCGGGGCATGGAGAGACGAGCTGAAGGAGGCGATGGGGCGCCACTGATCCGGGATCGGACGCGACCGGTCCTGGTGGTCGGTTCCGACGGTTTTTTGCTGGGTGCCCCGGCCACCCTGGTTCAGCGGCTCAAGGAACTGCTCACCATTGACAACCCCAAGTATAAGGATGCCAGGAAGTACGCCCGCTGGGTGGGGAAAAATTTCAAGCGCAAACTATATTTCTATGAACTGGAAAAGGAGGGGATCCGGTTCCCGCGTGGTTTTGCCAATCATGTGGTGGACCTCTGCCGCCGCCTGACCGGGCAGGGGCCGCGGATCGTCGACCAGCGGCGGCTGCTGCCCGAGGTGGAGTTCAGTTTTCAGGGCCAACTGCGGCCCTATCAGGACGAGGCGGTCAAGGCGGTGATGGCGCGTCAGTTCGGGGTGCTGGTGGCCGGCACTGGTTCCGGCAAGACGGTGATGGCCCTGGCGGTGATCGCGGCCCGGCGGCAGCCGACCCTGATCCTGCTCCACAACAAGGAGTTATTGTACCAATGGCAGGCCCGGGTACGGCAGTTTCTTGATATCGAGCCCGGCCTGATCGGCGACGGCCATTATGATGTCCAGCCGGTGTCAATCGGTATTGTCAACACGGTGCGCAAGCATCTTGATGAACTGCCAGGCTGTTTCGGCCAGCTCATCGTCGATGAGTGTCACCGGGTGCCGGCCAGCCTGTTCACCGGGGTGGTCACCGCCTTTGACTGTCAGTACTCCCTGGGGCTGTCCGCCACTGCCTTTCGCCGCGAGGACGGGATGACCCGCCTTATCTATCTCTTTATGGGCGAACGGGTCCACCAGGTCGATCCCCGGGAACTGGAGGCGGTGGGCGCCGTGCTCCGGCCCGAGTACATCCAGCATCCCACCGGGTTCCGCTATTCCTTTCGTGGTGATTACCAGGCCCTGATGACCGCCCTGACCGCGGACGAGGCCCGCAACCAACAGATCGCCGCTGACGTGGCCCGGGAGGTGGCCGCTGGCCAGGGGGTGGCGCTGGTGGTCAGTGACCGGGTGGCCCATTGTCAGTATCTGGCTGATCTGCTGGTCGAGCGCGGGATTAACGCAGTGGTGTTGACCGGCCGGCTCTCCGGCGAGGAGCGGGCCCGGATCGTCGAGGCGGTAAGGGGAAACAGGGTCCAGGTTCTGGTCTCCACCCTGCAGCTGGTGGGCGAGGGGTTTGACGTTGCCGGCCTGACCTCTCTCTTCCTGACCACGCCGATTAAGTTTACCGGCCGGCTGCAGCAGGTGATCGGCCGGATTCTCCGGCCGGCTACCGGTAAACAGCCCCGGGTGATCGATTACGTTGACGAGCAGGTCGGGGTGCTTCGCGCCTCAGCCCGGAACCGGCGGCTGATTTACAGTTAGGGCCCAAAAGACGGAGGACAGTGGACGGTGGGCAGAGGACCCGCCTGCGCCATCCTCCTTCGCCTGAAGGCTACGGCGGATAAAAGGCTTCGGCGTGGCACGCAGTGGACGGTGAAAAAATATGTGGCTGTAATCATGGCCCGGAATATAATATTTTTTTGACCCCTGACCCCTGACCCCTGACCCCTGACCCCTGACCCGTACCCTTTAATACGAGGATAACGAGATAATGAATCTGAAAGAATTCTTTTTTGGCAGGAACAAGACCGCCGAAGCGGTGATCCGTGATGTGGACAAGATCCTCAGGCGGAAGATGTCTCCTGTTTTCAAGCAGTACGGGGTGGAGGCGGAGACCTTTATGACCCCGCTCAAGTGGCAGCCGCTGGTGCTGGTGATCGGCAACTACTCCTCCGGCAAGTCCACCCTGATCAATGAACTGCTCGGCAAGCAGGTCCAGCGCACCGGCCAGGCGCCCACGGACGACTGCTTCACCATTCTCACCGGACTTGGTCCCAACCAGGAAGAGTCGCCCGAGGTGCCTGGTTCCACCTTGGTCAATGATGAACAACTGCCATTTGCCTCGCTGCGGCAGTACGGCGAGAGTCTGCTTGCCCACCTGCGGCTCAAGCGGGTCGATGCCCCGATCTTGAAGGACCTGGCGATCATCGATACCCCGGGAATGCTCGATTCGGTTACTGAAAAGGACCGGGGCTACGACTACCTCGGCGTGGTGCGCGAACTGGCCCGCCTGGCCGACGTGATTCTATTGATGTTCGATCCCCACAAGGCCGGGACGATCAAGGAGACCTACCGGGCGATCCGCTCCACCCTGCCGGAGGCGGCCGGTGAAGACCGGGTGCTCTACGTGCTCAACCGGATCGACGAGTGCGATAACATCGCCGACCTGGTCCATTCCTACGGCACCCTGTGCTGGAACCTGTCCCAGATGACCGGCCGCAAGGACCAGCCCCGGATATACCTGACCTATGCCGAGGGCGGTTCAGCAGTGAACCACGGGGTCTCGGTATGGGCCGCTGAACGGGAAAAGCTGAAGCAGGCGGTGAAAACAGCGCCGCAGATGCGCCTCAATCATATTCTCAACGAGGTGGACCGGGGGGGCAGGGAGTTTTCCCTGATGGTGGAGGCCATGGCAAACTTTAAAAAGGGGTTTTCCCGCCGCCTGGGCCAGGTCACCCTGACCGGGATCATTGCCTCGCTCCTGGCCTTCCTGTTCGGCGACATGGCGGTGAGCATGTTGACCGGCGTGCCGGATATTTTTTTGATCAAGGCGGTGGTGACCGGCAAGTTTGCCCCCAGCCACCTGGTCTGGCCCCTGACCGGGGTCTTTCTCGTACTGGGCCTGGTGTCGATTGTCCTGCACCGGTGGCTTTTTCCCGGGTATGTGAAAAGGGTGCTGGCGGATATCGACTGCCTGCTCCCCCTGGAAACCGCCTATAAAAAAGACCTGTGGCAGCGGATCCGCAACCGGGTGGAGGAACTTGTCCGCAGCCATCCCTGGAAGCAGGCCCGGATCGGGCATGAACGTAATCTGCAACGGGTCGAACAGTTCCTGGAACACGATCTGCCGCTTCTCTATGACCGGATCATGAAAGGATAGATGACAGAGGACAGTGGACCCGCCTTCGCCATCCGCCTTCGCCTGAAGGCTACGGCGGATAAAAGGCTTCGGCGTGGCACGCAGTGGACGGTAAACCAAGAACCAAGAACCAAGAACGGAAGCTGGAAAAAACCGTGGGCGTAAGGTTTCGGTAAACCCCGTACGTTTGAGATTGGACCGGGAAAGGGGTTTTCTTATACCGAACGGTGTAGCGGACCCTGAGCCGCAGCCGTGATGGCAAAAGCGGAAATTGAAACAACTTCCGCATGATATGCTTATGGCTTTCGAGTCGCCGTTGCGGCGAAGCGAGTTCCTGTTTGATAGCCTGTTTATGAACAGCCGGCCCTTCTCAATGGAGCGGCCGTTGGTAGAAGAAGACCCCTTTCCCGATAGGAGGGGGTTTACTGAATGTTTACCCGTGGGCAGTGATCGTGGCCCGGATATCATATTTTCAGTACTCGGATTTTTATAATTCCTCCGGCACAAAGGTAACCACATCATCGATCCGGCCGGTGTCTAAGAGGAGCATGAGCAGCCGGTCCACCCCCAGGGCGATGCCAGCGGACTCGGGCATGTCTTGCAAGGCAACGAGAAATCGTTCCGGCATGGGCCCGGGTTCCCGGCCCTGTGCCCTGATTTTTTCCCGCTCCAGTTCAAAGCGGCGTCGTTGTTCGCCGGGATCGGTCAGTTCGGAGAACCCATTGGCCAACTCCAATCCGTTGATATAAAGCTCGAACCGTTCGGCAACCCCTGGATCGCTCGATTTCAGCCGGGCCAGGGATCCGAGTTCCGCCGGGTAGTCGTGGAGCAGGCAGGGCCGGCCATGGCCCAGCCGGGGTTCGATCTCCTGGCAGAGAATTTCATCGAACCGGTCGCTTGCCAGGGCCTCGACCGGGGCGGAGGTGGTGTATCGGGCAAAGGCCCGGGCCACGGTGAGCCGTTCCCAGGGCGGGCTCAGCTCGATTCGTTGGCCGCCGACCAGCAGGGCCGAGCCCCGGCCCGTTATCCCGGGAAAGGAAGCGCATTCCCGGGCCAGGAAATTTAACAAAGATTCGCAGTCAGCCATCAGGTCCTGATAACTGCTTTCACTCCGGTACCACTCCAGCATGGTGAACTCTTCAAGGTGACGCTCTCCCCTTTCGCCTTGGCGGAAGCATCCGCAGATCTGGAATATCCTCGGGCAGCCGCCGGCCAGCAGCTGTTTCATGTAAAGTTCGGGCGAGGTCTGCAGGTACCAGGAGCCGGCCGGTATCGGTTCGATGCAGGCCTCGGGCGCCGGGGCCGGGGTCCGCGCCGGGGTGTCCACCTCCAGGAAATCCCGGTCAAGAAAAAAACAGCGGATCGCCCGGATAAGGGCGGCCCGCCGCTGCAGTGTCTGAAAAGTAAGCATCGGAGAAACAGGTAGGACCGAAGCGGTCCAGTCTATTTTTTGTAACCGTCCACCAGGGGCAGTTCCCCGGGCCCCCTGTGTTTTTCTATTTTTTTACCCGGGTCATATAGGAGCCGGTCCGGGTATCGATCTGAATCATTTCGCCCTCTTCAATGAACGGCGGCACCTGGAGGACATGGCCGGTCTCCACGGTTACCGGTTTGGTGTCGCTGCCCGAGGTGTCGCCCTTGACCCAGGGATCGGCCCTGATCACGGTGAGGTTGACGAAGTTGGGCAGGGTGACGCCGATCGGCCGTTCGTTGAAAAGCAGCACCTGCACCTCCATGTTGTCGATCAGGAAGTTGACGCTATCACCCATCTGTTCAGCGCTGATGGCCAGCTGTTCGTAATTGGCGAGATCCATGAAGTGGAATTCGTCGCCCTGGGAGTAGAGGAACTGCATGTTCCGCTCGGCCAGGTCCGGCTTGTCGAATTTGTCGTTGGAACGGAAGGTGCGCTCGAACTGGTTGCCGTTGAGCATATTGCGCAGCTTGGTCCGGTACAGGGCCTGTCCCTTGCCCGGCTTGGCAAATTGGAAATCGATGACCAGGTAGGGGTCGCCGTCGATCTCTATTTTTAAACCCTTGCGTAAATCAGATGCAGTGTACATGGTGAAATATCTCCTTCAATTATATAAGCGCGGCCCGTGGTCCGGCCCGGGATTATGGTGAACAGGGCGCTCACTATACTGTTTCTTTGCGGATTTTAGCAACTGTTTCAAGGAGGCAACCCCGGGTTCAGGGCCTGGTCCAAGCTTTTTTTGAAGTTTCGTTGTCAGTGGGGTATAGAATATGGGCGCAAGGCGCAAGGCTTAAGGACAAAAGATTCTGACAAGGAGATGGACGATGAGACGGTTATCAATGGCAGGGGTATTGTTGGTGTTTCTGGTCGCTCTGTTTCAGCCGGTTGACGGCCGGTCCCAGGACCGGGAGCTGGTGAGTACCCTGGCGGACCAGACCGGGGTGAGCGTGACCATTTACAACGACAACCTGGCCCTGATCAAGGATGTGCGGCAGCTTGTCCTGCCGCAGGGAACAAGCAGCCTGGCCTTCCGCGAGGTGAGCGGTCAACTGCGGCCGGAAACGGCCCTGATGCGGAGTATCAGTCATCCATCCGCCCTGACCGTGCGGGAACAGAACTTTGATTTTGATCTCCTGACCCCGCAGAAGCTGCTCGAAAAGTATGTGGGCCGCGAGGTGACCCTGGTGCGGACCAATCCCACCACTGGTGAAGAAACAATGCGCCGGGCCCGGGTGTTGAGCGCCAATAACGGGGTGGTGCTCAGGATCGGCGAGCATATCGAGACCGGGATTCCGGGACGGCTGGTTTTTCCGGACGTGCCGGACAACCTCCGGGACCGGCCCACCCTGGTGATGACAGTGGACTCCCGGACCGGGGCCGAGCAGACCGTTGAGCTGAGCTATCTTACCGGCGGCCTCGGCTGGCAGGCCGATTACGTGGCCGCCCTGGCCCGGGATGAGACCCGGCTCGACATCAACGGCTGGGTCACGCTTACCAATACCAGCGGCACCTCGTTTCCCAATGCCCGGCTGCAGTTGATGGCCGGCGATGTGAACCAGGTGCGGCCGGAGGAGATGTCCCGTTACGAGATCATGATGCTCGACAAGGCCGCGGCCGCGGCCGCGCCGGCAATGGCCGAGGAAAGCCTGTTCGAGTATCATCTCTATACCCTGCCGCACCCGACCACCATCCGCGAGAACCAGACCAAGCAGGTCGCCCTGCTCCAGGCCGGCGGCGTGGTCTGTGACAAGGAGTACCTGCTCCAGGGCCAGGAGTACTATTACCAGAATCGCGTACCTGACAGCGATTCCAAACTCAAGGTCGGGGTATATCTCCAATTCCGCAACCGCCGGGCCGATAATCTCGGCCTGCCCCTGCCCAAGGGGATTGTGCGGGTATACAAAGAGGACGGCCAGGGCCATATCCAGTTCGTGGGCGAGGACCGTATCGATCACACCCCGGAGAACGAGACGGTGCGGCTTAAGCTGGGTGATGCCTTTGACCTGACCGCGGAGCGGAAACAGACCGAGTTCAGGAAACTTGCCGGTTTTACTCGCTATGACCATGTTCTTGAGAGTGCCTATGCAATCAAGCTCAAGAACGCCAAAAAAGAGGCCGTGGTTGTCAAGGTGCTGGAATCCCTGCCCGGCGATTGGACAATACTCTCTGAGAGTCATGCCCACACCAGGGAGTCGGCCTTTCAGGCGGCCTGGCAGGTTCCGGTGCCGGCCAAGGGCGAGGCGACCCTTACCTATCGGGTCCGGGTCCGGTACTAACGGAAGACGGAAGACAGAGGACAGAAGACGGAAGACAGAGGACAGAGGACAGAGGACAGAGGACGGAAAACCAAGCACCAAGCACCAGGCACCAGGAACCAGGAACCAATAAACAATGACAGCCACTGATTCCCTCAAGATCACCCCCATGCTCCAGCAGTATATGGAGATCAAGAGCCGCCACGAAGACGCATTGCTCTTCTACCGGATGGGCGATTTTTATGAGATGTTTTTTGACGACGCAGTGACCGCTTCCCGGGCCCTGGGCATTACCCTTACCTCGCGCAGCAATAAAGGCGACGCCAACAAGATCCCCATGTGCGGGGTGCCCTATCACGCGGCCTCCTCCTACCTGGCCAAGCTGGTCAAGGGCGGTTTCCGGGTGGCGATCTGCGAACAGATGGAGGACCCGCGCCAGGTCAAGGGCAAGAAGATCGTCAAAAGGGAGGTGGTCCGGGTGGTGTCCCCGGGAGTAACCATTGAGGAGCAGCTCCTGGATGACAAGAGCAACCGCTACCTGGCCGCGGTGGCGGTGAATGAAAAAAAACGGGCAACCGCGACCGGGTCCGGGGATACGGGCCGTTACGGTTTAAGCCTGCTGGACATCTCCACCGGCGAGTTTCTGATCAGCCAATGCACCGACCAGGAGGAACTCCTGGACGAACTGACCCGCCTCGGCCCGGCCGAACTGCTGCTCAACGATGGGGCTGAAGAGGAAAACAATGATCTGACCAAGGCCCTGGAGCCGCTGCTGCCCGGGATCTGTATCACCCCGCGGCCAAGTCACAGCTATTATCCGGAAACCGCCCGGGAGACGCTGCTGGCCCATTTCCGGACGGTCAACCTGGCTGGATTCGGCTGTGAACACCTGCCCCTGGGAATCAGCGCGGCCGGGGCCCTGCTCCAGTACCTTAATGAGACCCAGAAGGTTGAACTCAACCATATCGAAAAGCTGACCCCGCTTGATTTTAAAGACGTACTCCTGGTGGACGACTCTTCCCGGCGCAACCTGGAACTGGTCCAGACCCTGGTCGGGGGCAAGCGGGAGGGTACCCTGCTGGCGGCCCTGGATCATACCCGCACCCCCATGGGCGCCCGGCTGCTGCGGCGGCGGCTCCTGTTCCCGCTCCGCGACCCGGCCCGGATCAACCTGCGGCTGGACGCGGTGCAACGGCTGGTAACCGATGCCACGCTTTGCCGGGAGCTGCGCGGGGTGCTTGCCGAGATGTATGATCTGGAGCGGCTGAACAGCCGGGTGGTGCTGGGCAGCGCCAATGCCCGGGACCTGACCGCCTTGAAGCTCTCCCTGGCCCGGCTGCCCCGGGTGCGGGAGTTGCTGGCCGGCATTGATACCGGTCTGCTGGGGGAGATCGGCGCTGAACCGGACCTGCTTGGCGATATTCACTCCCTGCTGGATAAGGGCATCCGCGAAGACGCCGGGATCACCCTGCGCGAGGGCAAGCTGATCCGGCAGGGGTTTGATGATGAGCTGGATGAACTGCTGGCCGTTCTCCGGCACGGCCGGCAGATGATCCTCGACCTGGAGGCCCGGGAGCGGGAGCGGTCCGGGATAAACAAGCTCAAGGTGGGGTTCAACCGGGTGTTTGGCTACTATCTCGAGGTGAGCCGCGGCCAGTTGGACAAGGTGCCGGACTATTTCATCCGCAAGCAGACCCTGGCCAACGGCGAGCGGTACATCACCCCGGAACTCAAGGAGTTTGAGAACAAGGTGATGGGCGCCCAGGAGAAGCAACTGGAGCTTGAATACCGGCTGTTTACCGGGATTCGCCGCCAGGTGGCCCGGGAGAGCGGCCGGGTTCTGGCGACCGGCGCCCGAATCGCCCGGCTGGACTACTTTCTCTGCCTGGCCGAGGTTGCGGCCGGTTGTCGTTACGTCCGTCCCGAGGTCAATGACGGCGAGGCAATCACCATCCGCGAGGGGAGGCATCCGGTGATCGAGCAGGCCCTGCCCGCCGGTCGGTTCGTGCCCAACGACGTCCACCTGGATCAAGAGAGCGAGGAACTGCTGATTATCACCGGACCGAATATGGCCGGCAAGTCCACGGTGCTGCGCCAGACCGCCCTGATCGTGCTGATGGCCCAGATGGGCGGTTTTGTACCGGCTGATCATGCGCTGATCGGGGTGGTGGACCGGATCTTCACCCGGGTAGGGGCCATGGACGACCTGCGCCGCGGGCAGTCCACCTTTATGGTGGAGATGAACGAGACCGCCAATATCCTTAATAACGCCACCGACAAGAGCCTGGTGATCCTGGACGAGATCGGCCGGGGCACCAGCACCTTTGACGGACTTTCCATTGCCTGGGCCGTGGCCGAGGACCTGGTGGAAAAGAACGGCAAGGGGGTCAAGACCATGTTTGCCACCCATTATCACGAACTCACCGAGCTGGCATTGACCATGAAACGGGTAAAAAATTATAATATTGCCGTGCGGGAGTGGAATGATTCCATTATCTTTCTCCACAAGTTGATGAAAGGGGGCACCAACCGCAGCTACGGCATCCAGGTCGCCGGCCTGGCCGGGGTCCCGTCCCGGGTGGTGAACCGGGCCGGTGAGATCCTCAAAAACATCGAAAAAGGCGAGTTTACCCGGGAAGGTGAGCCGCGGATCGCGGCCGGCAAAGGGGTGGGCGGGGAACGGAAAAAGAGCGGTCCCAACCAGCTCTCCCTGTTCGCCCCGGTCGAGGATCCGCTCCGGCAACGGCTCCGGGAGATCCGGCCGGACAACCTGACCCCGCTGGAGGCCCTGGCCCTGCTTTATGAACTGAAGGAGATCGACCCCTGATGGTCCTGCGGGAAGCGAACCAAGCGAGACTTCGAAAAGTCTGGTCGCACCGCGGAGAGCGCAAAGGTCACAAAGTTAAATCAATAAGTTACAACATAAGTCAGGTCCGTCTCATCGTAAGGTTTCGGTAAACCCCGTACGTTTGAGGTTGGACCGGGAAAGGGGTTTTCTTATAGCGAACGGTGTAGCGGACCCTGAGCCGCGGCCGTGACGGCAAAAGCGGAATTTGAAACAACTTCGGCAGGATATGCTTATGGCTTCCGAATC